>NZ_JBSQIC010000007.1:0-76093 GCF_055108615.1 Tangfeifania sp.
GAGAACCGTTCTCTTCAAAAAGAACGGTTCTATCCCGAACTAATACATTTCCTGCTAAACCCGTACATCATCCACTTCTATTAGTACGAAATATTTCCAATGGTTTGAATATTTTTTTCGGTAGGTTTTGTTGAAAACAGCGTATTCAATCCTTCGGGAGAAATTGTTGTTGATGGTTGAAAAGCATCGGAATTCATGTAATCCAGAATGCTTTTGTACAGTTGCCGTGCTTCCGGTTTTTCCTGAACAGCTTTCAAGTCCGACATGCAAACCAGCAGTTTCCCATCGCCCACGTTAAATTCGAAAATCAATCCCAGTTTGTGGTTCCGCTCAATGTTGTCGATTACCTGAACGAGTGTCTGGTAACCTTCGGGTGCCAAATCGAGGATAAACGGACGGCTCTTTTTTACAATGGGCCACCATTGCCAATTGCTGTGAAATTCAGTTGGAAATGAGTTGAAAAGCGGATGATCGGGGTTGGTAAGAATTCCCATTGTTCCCGGCGAAACCGGTTTATTCATGCTTTCCGAAATGCCTTTAAACATTTTGTAGTTCCAGAAATCAGTAGTGAAAAGTCCGCCAACCGAATAGGCCTCAAATTTTTTATGGTCGGGGAAAAGCAGCACTTTACCGCCTTCTTTCAGGGTGTTTGTGACTTCGAAATCCGTCTCATCAGCAATCAAAATATCTGTGGGGACGGTGATGTTATCATTTTCAGGATAAACCCAAACCGGATAACTGTTTTTATACGCTGTTCCCGGAAGAGTGATTTCAAGCGTAAGTTTTTGCGGACTTTCAATTTCAGAAAGCGAAAGTTGAATGGTATTTGTTTCTGATAAAATTCCTTGCGGAATTGTACTATTTTCTGAACCATTTGTAATAATTTCTCCATTGGCATTTTTCAGCTGCCAACTTACTTCCTGGTTCTGCATATCACCGGAGGAGTAGTTGGCCACCTGAATTTTTGCAGTAAACGTTTCAGCAGTTGTCCAGCAATATTTTTCCATAATCAGCAGCGGGACCACGCGATTATTGAATTCCGAAAATTTTTCCGGAGAAATCAGTCCTTTGCTTTCCATAAATGCATCGAGCATTCCCACCAGTGCAGTTCCCTGACCGGGAAAATCCTGCAGGTCGAGCAACTGAAAACCGCCAAAACCGGGTGTGCGCAGCGCCATTTCAATGTCGGCGCGGTAACAGAGTGCACTCAGTTTTCCGGAAGCTTTGAAAAAATCATCGGCCTGGTCGGCCATGCCGGCGGCTTCCAAACGACGCTGAAAAACTTCAAGGTTCCAGGGTTTCAACACACCGGTGTATTTTTCAATTTCATCAAAATTGGGATACACCTGAAACTGCGCTATTTCGTGGCCAACAACCGGAACCGAACATTTGCTGATGGCTTCAGCATAATTTCTGTCGGTTGAAGGATAGACCCCGTTCAGGTAGCCGCCTTCCCAGGCATCGGCAAACGAAAAGGAAGCCCGCACGTGAGTACTGTATGAGTTATCGGTGTCGGCACCTACGCGGCAGGTGACAAAAAAATCTTCGCCTTCTGCCTGGCCGCGTGTTCCGAGGTAATTATTCGAACCATATGCAAACAGCTTTTCAGGTGCCAGCGCCCTGAGGTACTCCACCATTTTTTGCATTTGGTCGAAACTGCCACTAAGCTCATTTCCCAGTGCAAACATGACAAATGAAGCGTGGGTGCCATATTCTTTCAGAATGTTTTCGCCTTCGTTTATCAGGAATTCATTTAACCCGGAAGGATCGTTATCTTTCAAATTTCCCCAGAAAGGCAACTCGGGCTGCATGTAAATTCCTTCGATGTCGGCAGCGATGAAAGCAGCTTTTGGCGGAGTCCACGAATGGTATCGGTAGTGGTTGATGCCATACGATTTGGCAGTTTGAAAAAGTTCTTGCCAGTGCACCACATTCATTGGTGGATAGGCGGTTAGGGGGAATACACAGGCGTTGTTTTCGCCGCGTAAAAAGGTGGTTGTTCCGTTAATGGTAAACTGGGTGCCGGATGTTGAAAACTCACGAAACCCAAAATCGGTTTGCAGGTTGTCGGTACTTTCGCCGGCTTTTAATTCTGCGGTTAATTTGTAAAGTGCCGGATTGAATTCACTCCACAATTGCACTTTTTCTCCCATCGGGTATTTCAGTATTATCCGGTTTTGGCCCGGATTTAAAGTAACCTCGTAGGTTTTGCTTTTCGGGTTGTGTTTTTCGGAAGTGTTCCACGCCGAAGCCGAAAGTTCAACCTTGGCCTGCTTTTCTGTTTCACCACTGTAAAAAATGCTCAAAGTTGTAACCGCTTCTTTTTGTTCAATATCCGGAACCACCTTCACCGATTCGATGTAATTTTTTGCCCTGGCTTCCAGTTCAATATTGCCGATAATTCCATTCCAGTTGGTTTGGGTGTGCTCCGTCCAGGCGTGCGAACCTTTAATTCCATCCGGAACCGAATTTTCACCGTTGTCCACTAAAATGGTAAGCCGGTGTTTGCCGGGTGTTAAAGCATCTGTCAGGGTATATTTTTGTGGCGAAAGAATAGTTGAGTTCTCACTGATAAAATGTTCGTCAACCCAAACTTTTGTGGGTTTTGTCCGCTCGAGTGTCAGAAAAATTTCTTTCCCGCTCCAGCTTTCATCAATCTCGATTTCTTTTTGATACCACGCCCGGCCTTCGTAAGTTCGTTCGCGCGACAAACGCATGGTTTCTTCTTGGTTGGTATTCGGTATTCCTTTGTTGTTTTCATCCAGTGTGCCGGGCAACTCAACCGTTTCAGTCAGCGAATTTTCAAACCATTTTTGCTGAATGCCTGTTTGCGAAGAATCGAGTGCAAACTGCCATGTGCCGCTCAAATCCATAGTTTCACGTGCAGATTGAAATTCGGTGTTTGTGCACGAGAGAAAGGTTAATAATCCGAGAATTGATAGGAAAAAAAAGTTCGTTTTGGTTTTCATTTTTGTTAAAATTGATTGTCAGAAAAATTGCTTTTTAATTATGACTCCGGAATTTCTGAAATTGCCTAACCGGATAGCGGAAATATAAGAATACATTCAGTCATTTTAAAAATTTTAGATTGATGCTGTAACCCACAATAAAAATGGTTGTAAAAATGGCATTGGTTTCTGAAAAAGCCTGTGGGTTTATCCACAAAACCGGTAGAAACAATAGTATAAGTTGGGCAAAAACATAAAGAAAAAATCCGTCGCGGTGGAGTTTCCACATGCGAATGGCCCCTGTAAGCGAAAGGGCAAACAATGCCATTAGTAAAGTAAAATAAACCGGCGAAATTGCTTCCACCGAATGCCATGAGGAATATTCAATTATGAGTTCCGAAACCTGTTCGAAAAAAAGTGAAGCCAGAAAGTAGCCGATAAAAGCGATTCCACTCCCGATGAAGGTTAAAATGCACAAAACATTTAATAACGCAGGGCGGGAAACATCTTTTTCATCATTTCGCTGCATTTATATTTTTTTTTCGTTATTATCTTCGAGGATTTGATTAAGTAATTCCTTCCCGTAATATCGTTTGTGTTGTATTAGCTGAGTTTTTCAACATCATTCCTAATATCGTAAATTGTTAGATTGGAAATCGGGATATTGTTTTCAGCAAGAAGTGTTTCAAATTTCAACTTTGTAAGCCCGGAAATTTGAGCGGCTTTTCCGATTGTTATTTTTTGCTGATTATAAAGCTTGACAGCAAGAATTATTCTTAGCTGTTGTTCCAGCTCTTTTTCAGTTTCGTTTAATGTTAAAAGAATATCAGCAGGGAATTTCACAGAAATTGTTTGCGTATCCATTTTTAGTTATTTATAATACACCAAAGTTTAACAGTTCAAAAATAGTGATTTTTTCAGGAGTTTAACACCCTCCGGCTTTTTTAAAATGTATTACCTTTGAGTTTTAAAATTTAAAAGATTACACAGAATGAAACGAGATACGCAGGTTTTTGATATCATCCGGAAAGAAAAAGAACGCCAGTTGGGCGGGATTGAATTGATTGCATCCGAAAATTTTGTGAGCGACCAGGTGCTGGAAGCTATGGGATCGGTAATGACCAACAAATATGCCGAAGGTTACCCGGGAAAGCGTTATTACGGGGGCTGCCAGTTTGTTGACCAGACTGAACAACTGGCCATCGACCGGATAAAAGAATTGTACGGTGCCGAATGGGCCAACGTGCAGCCACACTCGGGAGCGCAGGCCAACCAGGCGGTTTTGAGTGTGATACTGAAACCGGGAGATACTTTTCTGGGGTTGGATTTATCGCACGGAGGCCACCTTTCTCACGGTTCACCGGTGAATTCATCTGGAATTCTGTACAACCCGGTTGCCTATAAAGTAAAAGAAGACAGCGGTTTGGTCGATTACGACGAGATGGAAGCGCTGGCAAAAGAACACAAGCCCAAACTTATAATCGGTGGTGCCTCAGCCTACAGCCGCGAGTGGGACTACAAACGCATGCGCGAAATTGCCGACAGTGTGGGAGCACTGTTCATGGTGGATATGGCCCACCCGGCCGGATTGATTGCTGCCGAACTGCTTGACAATCCTGTGAAGTATGCGCACGTTGTTACTTCAACCACGCATAAAACATTGCGCGGCCCGCGTGGCGGAATTATTCTGATGGGAGAAGATTTCGAAAATCCGTGGGGTGTTACAACCCGCAAAGGCACGGTGCGTAAAATGTCGTCGCTGTTCGATTCTGCAGTTTTTCCCGGTCAGCAGGGCGGGCCGCTCGAGCATGTAATTGCATCAAAAGCAGTAGCCTTTGGCGAAGCGCTCGATCCTTCATTTAAAGAATACCAGGCGCAGGTGAAAAAGAATGCACAGGTGATGGCACAGGCTTTTATTGATATGGGTTACAAAGTGATTTCCGGTGGAACCGACAATCACTCGATGTTAATTGATTTGCGTACAAAATATCCCGGAATTACCGGGAAGCAGGTGGAAAATACCTTGGTTCAGGCTGAAATAACTGTCAATAAAAACATGGTTCCGTTCGACAGCCGTTCTCCGTTCCAGACATCAGGACTGCGCGTTGGAACTCCCGCCATTACTACCCGCGGGGTGAAAGAAGATTTAATGCCGGTAATCGTTCAGCTAATCGATGATGTTATTGGAAACATTGAAGATGAAAAAATGCTGAAAGCAGTGGGCAAAAAAGTAAAACAGATAACAAAAGATTATCCGCTATTTGCATATTAATTTCGGGGCATGGAATGGTACATGATTCTTGCACTTATTGGAACGGGGCTGGTGGCCGGGTTTATTAATGCCAATGCCGGAGGTGGTTCCATGCTCACCATGCCACTCCTGATGTTTCTCGGTTTGCCTGCCAATGTGGCCAACGGAACCAACCGTGTGGCCATTTTGCTGCAAAATGTGATTGGAGTTCGCACGTTTCACCAGAAAAAAGTACTGGATTATTCTACCGACTACCGCCTGGCAATTCCTGCAATTGTTGGTTCGGTTATAGGCGCTTTGTTTGCGGTGGAAATCAATGAGGAACTGCTGGAAAAAATTATTGCCGGATTAATGGTGCTGATGTTGTTTGTTGTGGTGCTGAAACCTGATGTGTGGGTAAAAGAAAGGGCTGGCGCTGTCAACCCCAAACCAACTTTTTGGCAATACATTATTTTCTTTTTTATCGGTCTTTACGGCGGTTTTATTCAAATGGGTGTTGGTTTTTTTCTGCTGGCCGGATTGGTGCTCGGATGCGGGCATAACCTGGTAAAAGCAAATGCCGTGAAAGTTTTTATCGTTTTGATATATACCGTTTTTGCACTGGGGATTTTCATGTTTCACGACCAGGTGGACTGGAAAGCCGGACTTATTCTCGCTGCAGGAAACATGATTGGTGCCTGGGGCGGGGCACATTTTGCGGTAAAAGGCGGGGCAAAATATGTGCGTTATGTGTTGATCCTTTCCCTGATTATTGTTATTTTGAATTTGTTTGGTGTGTTTGGGTGACGCGAATTCCAATTCGCGTATTTTTAAATCAGCGGAATGGAATCCGCTGTACCCGGAAACAACGTAAAAATGAGTCAGCAAAGCAAAATATTGGTTACCGTCATCACCGGTTTTCTCGGGGCCGGGGAAACCACATTCATTAACCGCATTTTAAAAATAAATCCTGAAACACAGTTTGCGCTGGTGGAGAATGAATTTGGCGACGTGTCAATTGATACGCAACTGATTAAAGGTGTGGATGCCACCCGGCTTTTTGAATTGAAGGACAGTTGCATTTGCTGCACCATAACCAATGAATACGAAGGAATTTTAAAGGAGCTGGCCGAACGCTTCCCGCATGTGGAGCACCTGCTGATTGAAACTACGGGAATTGCCGATCCGGTTTCGGTAATCCGCCTTTTTTTAAGGGATGATGAGTTAAACGCATTATACAACTGGAACGGTTGCGTTTGCATGGTTGATGCCCTTCATTTCGATAATTAGCCCACAACCACCATCCAAAGCGGAATAATAATCATCGACAATAGAGTACTCAATACCACAATTCGCGCCATAAGTGTTGTTTTAAGCTTGTACTGAATCGACAGGGCGTAAGGAGTTAAACCCAGTGGCATGGCAGCATCGACGATAGTAGCTTTGACCTGATCTCCCGGCAGGGGTGAATACTGAATGACGAAATAAAAAGCAGCCGGTAAAATTATCATAGCCACTACCGACCAAACCAAAACCTGTTTCCATTCCCCGATTTTCCCCAGTTGATGCATTCCCAGAAATATTCCCAGGGAAAATAGAACAACTGCCGTTACCGAGTCGGAAAATAAACCAATGGTTTTTTCTAAAAAGCCGGGTAAACTGATATTGAACAAAACAATGGCCAGTCCGGCAAAAACAGAGAGGAGTAAAGGATTTTTGAGCAGGCTAAGCAGTAATTTCTTCGCATTAATTTTCTGATGACCGTAAACTTCAATTAAAATCAGGGCAAGCGTTAACATCCAGAAAACATAAACAGCTGAAATTATGGCTGCTACCGGAAGGATTTCATCGCCCCATGCATTCCGCAAAACCGGAATTCCGAGGTAAGCTACATTTCCGAATGGGAGAATCAGAAAAAGTGACCTTTTCATATTGGCAGACAGTTTGAAAATCCAGGCAATTGGAAAAGCCAGCAGAATGGAGATGATAACATACACCGAGTTGGTAATAATTAAAGGTGTGTAGTTGTTTTCACCGATTTCGAGGTGCATCAGCGAAGTAATTACAAGCGCCGGAAAACCAATCCACAGCGCGTATTTGTTCAGGATGTCAATCCAGTGTTCCGATGAGGCTTTGGTGCGTGAAAACAGCACTCCTGCAAAAATTACCAGGAAAAGGGGCAGGACTGTTTCAAATGCAACTACGAGTGGTCCCATTCTCCGTAATTAATATGAGGCCGCACATCGGTAACCATCATGCCGGCTTTTTTGGCGGCTTCAATTCCCAAATCACCGTCTTCAAACACCTGGCAAGCTGTTGGTTCAACTCCCATCAATTGTGCGCATTTCAAAAAAGTTTCGGGTTCGGGCTTGTGGCTGGTCACATCATCGGCCGAAACTATAGCATCAAAATAGTCGGCAATTTTAAGTGCGCCCAGTTGCACTTCTGTACTTTTGCGGCTTGCTCCCGTACCAACCGACATGGGCAGTTTACCGTGAAATTCTTTTACAATGGCAATTATTTCCTGCACGGGTTCCAGCAGTTCTGCCGAATTCCAGAATGTTTCCTGTTTCAGTTTTACAATGTCTTCCGGATTGGCCGTGAGGTTATATTTTTCAACAATGTGGCGCGCAAACTCTATGGTTGGGCGGCCTGTCATTTCGTGTACAATCTGTGTGTCGAATTTGAACCCGTACGTTTCGCCCACTTTGTTCCATGTGGCAACATGCACAGGCAACGAGTTGGATAATGTGCCGTCGAGGTCGAATATCAGCGCTTTGGCTTCAGGATGAACTTGTAATGTCATATTTTTTTCTTTGCGGTCAAAAGTAATACAACTTACCGGAACAATCCGCTGCAACCTATGTTTTCAATAAGATTTGTCATTTTGGTTTTTGTTGATTGGTGCTTGTTTCTTATTTCTCTTGTTTTGTTATTTACTGTTTCCGGTGTGGTTATTTTTGCCCCTGTTTGTCAATGCAATTGCGTTTGTTCATCGTATTCAATATCGAAAGTTAAGCCTTCGAGGCACTGGTTGTATTTTTTTACCAGTTCGCGCTGGTCGCGGCCCCCGATAAAAATGTTGGCCAACTCGTAGCTGTAGCTGTCCTGCCCCTGTAATTCGTTAAGGTGCATTCCGTTTTTTACATGCAATTTTATTTCCAGCCCGGGAATAAACTTTTTAAGGATTCTTATTTCATCATCGCCGGGGGCCTTTTTAACCTTGCCGCTTTTGAAGGTTCGCAGCATAAAATTGGCAGCCTTGTTAAATTCACCATTCATTTCCATAGTTTTGGGTTTTTGACCCAAAGCCAGCGATAACATAACGTAGTGGTGCGAAATTCCATGCACTTTTTCAAAAATATCGGTGTGGGCCTGCGAAATCCGGGGATTGATTTCCAGGAAGTAAACCTCGTCGGCCGTCTGGTTGTAGAAATATTCAATATTGAATGGCGAATTGTTCAGCCCCAGTTGGGTTACCACTCGCCGGGTAATATCGGCCATCCTGAACTGGATTTCCTGCGGGAGCGATGACGGGTATTCGTATCTCCCAAACGATGAGCGGTCCTCGTCCCTGATGGAATCCACAATGCCGTAAACCACCACATTGCCGTTATAAACATATCCTTCAACGGTGCACTGGTGGCCGGTAATGGGGCTTTCGGCAATGCAGGTTTCTTCCATTTCAGCAAACTCCTGGGGCATGTTGAAGCGTTTCATCAGGTAGTTGAAAGGCTCGGAAATAAAGTTGATGTGCTTTTTAATTTCCTCCATGTACTCGTAAAACTGAGCTTCGCCGTTAATGCGATAGGCAAGGAACGACCGGAATGATTTTATGGGTTTGACCCAGTAAGGTGCAACCATGCCCAGTTCTTTGTAAACATCTTTTTTAAAGGGGTCGAATGCTTTAAAAACCGGGATGTGTTCATCGATAACCTTGCTTTGTTCCAGACGGCTCCAGTATTTATTCTCGCATTTCATGATGCTTTCGAGCGACGGCCCCGGAAGTCCGTATTTTTCAGCTATTATAGGCAGCAGGGTTGTTCCCGGGAAATCGTAATAGCTCACAATGGCATCAATTTTCCCGTGTTTGTCAATGCGGTCGAAACAGGTTTGAATTAACTTCTCCATATCGTATTTTTCTACCTGCCGCATTTCTGAAATTTCGAGCGCCGGTAAAAAGTCACATTTATCGGCACCGGGTATCCGTTGTAGTTTTTTTAAGTTGAAAGGATCGAGTCCTATTACAAATACTTGTTTTTTCATTGTCGTTTTTTTTAAGTTTTACAAATAATCTCTTTTAATCCGCTCGTCCCACGATTTGCTGAAAACTCTCACATCACCCTCGTAGGCATCCAAAGTAGCCCTGATTATGAAGTGGGTTTTTGTTGATGTGAGAACGGTGCGGGTTTTGGTGTAAACTGCCCAGTCGTTGCGTTTAAAACTGCGTTCGCTAATCACTTCTCCCCTCAGCGTATCGTAGTTGTAACTCTGGTACGAATATTTTTCTGTTACATCTTTCTGAACAGCCCAGTTTATGTCGTTAATTTTGTACTGCGCATCGTTGTTGATAACTTGCAGGGTTACTTCGTTCGTAGCCAGGTTGTGAATTACCTGCCATTCTCTTTTAGGCGGCACCAGGAGGGTTGTTTTCATTATATCTTCCAAATCGGGTTTGCCCAAATCAGTTAACTGGTCATCTTCTTTCCCGTCGCTTCTGATTGGCAGCGTAAGATAACAATTATCGGGTTGAATAGTGAGTGTAACCGGCTCAGGCGACGGCCACACCAGCGGCCAGTATGAGGTTGACAGCGACAAACGTATTTTATGTCCTGCCCTGAAATGCTGGGCAATGTGGTTTAGTTTTAGTTTGATGGTATATTGTTGGCCCGGATTCAAAAACTCCGGATTTTCATCGCTGTCGCGGTGGGTGAGGTTCAATACGCCGTAAGTTATCCGTGTTGCCCGTCCGTTTGGAGCCACATCCGAAATTCGTGCTGCAATCATGGCAATTGGTTTATCGCTTTTCAGTGAGAGCGTGAGTTCCGTGGTGCCAAAAATTTCAATTTCTTCTTTTAACGGAAGAGTTTCAAAAACCAGGGCACCGCCATCCTCTTCCCGCTGATCGCTGGGCAGATCGGTTGAAGCTGCATACGAACACCACTTTCCGGCAAACAATCCTACACTTAGCGGACTTTGAATTTTCAACGGATGGTCATAATCAGGCAGGTCTCCGTAAAAATCAATCTCGCCGTTTTTCAGTTTCATTTTTTTCATCGATACATTTTCCGATGGGTACTGTTTTTCGGCCACCCATTTACCCGGTCTTTTTACTGATACCGGCGAATCAAAATCCTGCATCCAGGCACGTAACATCGGTTCTTCGTCAATCCCGTTTTCAATGCCTTTCAGCCAGCGGTCCCACCAACGGAGTGCTTCGTTTAAAAAATCAATTGTCGGGCCCGGCCCTCCGAGGTGCGGGTATTTATGTCCCCACGGACCAATCAACCCCTTGCGTGGTACTTTCAGGTTTTCCATCAACCTGAAAACAGCATTGGAATACCCGTCGGCCCAACCGCCAATGGCATAAACCGGGCATTCAATTTTGTCGTAATTGAGAAAAACCGAGGCATGTTTCCAGTAATCATCAAACCGCTGGTGCTCCAGCCATTTTTTTAACCACAGGCCGCTGCCTTCGAGCCGTTCAAGCCACATATCTTTCCATCGAGTGCCCACAATTTCGGGGTCGGGAGGGCAGGAGTTGTAAGCAAACATGGTGGATGCCCACGAAAGATTATCGGTGAGCAGGTTGCCGCCCATGTAATGCACATCGTCAGAATAGCGGTTGTCAGTTGAAGCCACTGTGATTACAGCTTTCAGCTCAGGCGGGGTAAGTGCGGCTATTTGCAATCCGTTGAACCCTCCCCACGAAATTCCAATTATCCCGATATTTCCGTCACACCAGGGCTGTGCGGCAATCCAACGGAGGATTTCCAGTCCGTCATCGAGCTCCTGCTGCAGGTATTCGTCGCGTAAAATTCCTTCCGAATCACCGCTTCCGCGTATGTCAACCCGCACCCCGGCGTAGCCGTTCCGGGCAAAGAAATCATACGTCTGCGCATCGCGCACTGCTTTAAAATCCCTTTTCCGGTAAGGGATATATTCCAAAATGGCCGGTACCGGATTTTCTTCAGCCGTTTCGGGTATCCATACCTTGGCAGCCAGCTTGTTCCCGTCAGAAACAGGTATCCAGGTGTTTTCAATAATTTTATACATATTGTATAGCTTTTAACTGAATGATTGAAAATGCAATTGATTTTTTTCCCTAAAATAATAACTTTCTTTTCAAGGAGGGAGATAAAACAGGGCACAGAGTCATTTTTTTGTTTTTATGAATTTTTTTGATAAAAATGGCGAAGCTGGCGTTTGATGTGGAAAAGAATCTGATTTGTTAGTCAAGCGGTATCAAGTCAACGCGGCGAATAAATATTTCAGCGCTTTCCGATTGAATCTGGATTTGGCCTTTTGACGGACGCACCTTTGTGGCTTTATTGACCAACTGGTTGTTGAGAAGAATGGTGAGTGTTTCTCCATCGGCAATGCACTCCAGCGTGTTCCACTCGCCAACAGGTTTTTCAACGTCGTTTTTCCCTCTGAATCCAAGTTCGTCTTTCCAGTCAGGATCGCGTTTTAGCCAGTTAATACGACCGGAGTTAATGGTTACTTCTTCACCATTGGGTTGAAAAACGTAAGAGTTGCCCTGTTTTTCGGGGGCAACGGTGGCGGTAATGCTGAAGCGGTCGCTGCCATCGCCCACAACAATTATGTCGCCTGTACCGCCTTCTATTATTTGTGCCTCAATGGAGTGCATCCAAATGCCTGCCGAGCCGCCGTCTTCTCCCTGCGAATGAAGTAGCAGGCCACAGTCGCGCGCATTTTCGAGGCGCGGGTAAAATACTTCGTCGCCCCATTTGTATTCCACAACTATGCGATAATTTTCAAATGTTCCGTTGGTGGTTATGCAGCCCCATTCTTCGCCCGAAATCCGGATCATCCCGTCTTGAACAGTGAATACATTTTTTGGATCGTTGTTTTTTCCACTGTGTTGCAAATAGGTGTACCAGCCGTCCAGGTTTTGGCCGTTAAAAAGATGAATGGTGTTCCCGGATTTAAGTTCACTTGTTTGTGCGGAGCTGCTTGAAACTGAAGAAATCAGAAATAAGATGCCTAAAAAATTAATAAATATTTTTGTTGCCATAGTTTAAGTTTTACATTTAACAAAATTCGTTTAAAAAAACCAGAAAGTCAATACTGTTTGTAAAGTTATTTAGTTAAAAAGAGAAACAGGTATAGAAATCGCTTTGTTTTTTCAGATATTTCATTTTTCATGAAGGAGCAGGATAGGATTTCCGGGCGTAAAATGTTATTTTGTGAACAATAAAAAACGCAAAAATGGATAAAAACTACTTTTTAGCATTCGATTTGGGAGCTTCGAGCGGCCGGGCAATTTTAGGTGTACTGAAAGACAATAGATTAGAGCTGACCGAAATCCACCGGTTCAAAAACCAGATGACACGGATTCACGACCATTATTACTGGAATATTTTCAATTTGTTTGAAGCGCTGAAAACAGGATTGAAAAAATGTGTTAATGAACATGGCATTCAGCCGCTTTCGTTTGGTATCGATACCTGGGGAGTGGATTATTCGCTGGTGACCCGAAACGGCCAGCTGAGTGGTTTGCCCTATGCTTACCGCGATCATCGAACCGATAATATGATGGATGAATTTTTCAGGATTCTGCCCGAAAATGAAACTTACAAACTGTCCGGAATTCAGTTTTTGCAGTTCAATACATTGTTTCAGCTGTTTTCATCGGTTCTGAAAAATGATCCTGCGTTAAAAATAGCCGAAGGAATGCTCTTCACGCCCGACACGTTGAACTACTTGTTTACAGGTGTTCAAAAAAATGAATACACAATTGCCAGTACATCGCAGTTGCTTAAACCGGGAAAAGCAGAATGGGAAACTCGCCTGTTCAAAGCTGCCGGAATTCCTGAGAAACTGACCCGCGGTATTGTTGAGCCGGGAACTGTTTTAGGGCTGGCTTTGCCGGAAATTGACGAACAAACCGGTTGCGGCGAACTGGCCTGTGTTGCCGTTGCTTCGCACGATACCGCTTCTGCGGTGGTGTCGGTTCCTGCCGAAGGTGAAAACTGGGCTTACCTGAGTTCGGGCACCTGGTCGTTGCTCGGTATTGAAAGCCCGGAGCCGCTGGTGTCGGAGAAAACGCTGGAAATGAATTTCACAAATGAAGGCGGTGCGGAAGGCACTACCCGTTTCCTGAAAAATATTATGGGCATGTGGCTCATTCAGGAATGCAAACGGGTGTGGGATGAAGAGAAAGAAATAAACTGGCAGGAGATTGTGGAGCTGAGCCAGTTGGCTGAGCCGTTTAAATGCTTCATAAATCCTGATGATGCAGGATTTCTTAATCCGGGAAATATGCCACGCGCCATTCAGGAATATTGCAGAAAAACCAACCAGCCGGTCCCCGAATCGAAAGGTGAAATTGCACGCTGCATTTACGACAGCCTGGTGCTGAAATACAGATATACCATCCGGCAAATTGAATCGGTTACAGGAAACAGAATTGAAAAACTGCACATTATTGGTGGCGGGGCAAATAACGAAATGTTAAACCAGCTAACGGCCAATGCACTTGGCATTCCGGTAGTTGCCGGTCCTGCTGAAGCTACGGCTGTTGGTAATATTATGATGCAGGCCAGGGCGATGGGATTTGTTGGTTCGCTGAAAGAAATCAGGGAAGTGGTGAGAACTTCATTCGATGTAAAAACGTATTCACCCTCGCCAAAGCTCGACTGGGAAAAAGCTTTCGCAACTTTTGAGAGTTTAGACATTATTTAACCGACCTTTACAGAAGAATTTTTTTAAATTTTAATTCAGGCTTTTTTCGGAAAAAACAATATTTGTTTAGAATTTGTGTTTTTAACTTTAAACAAAATTGTGGTGGTGCTGTTTTATTGATTAAGCTAATTGACAAAACAATGAAAAATGAAGGAATCCGGATATTCGATTAAAGACCTGGAAGTATTGTCGGGCATAAAAGCCCACACCATACGGATATGGGAAAAACGTTACAATCTTTTAATTCCGAAACGAACTGATACCAACATTCGATATTACAGCGACGCAGATTTGAGGAAAATGCTGAACGTTTCGATGCTGGTCCGAAACGGCTATAAAATTTCAAAAGTGGCCCGCATGGGCGAAAGTCAACTTTCAAAAAAAATATTAAGCCTTACTGCGCAAAAAGCAACGGAATCGGATTACATCGACCGGCTGATTTTGCACATGGTTAATTTTGATAACAAAGGGTTTTACAACCTTGCCAGCGAAATTATCGATGATAAAGGATTGGAAGATGCCGTATCGAAAATTTTTTTCGATTTTTTTGTGCGGGTGGGCACTTTCTGGCAGGTAGGTTCCATTTTTCCGGCACAGGAGCATTATGTGTCAGGAATTTTCCGGCAAAAACTAATTGCCGAAATTGATAAACTGGGCATTGAAAGCACCCGCGACAGCACCATCCTGTTTTTCCTTCCTGATGGAGAATTGCATGAAATGAGCCTGCTTTTTTATTCTTACCTGGCCCGTAAAATGGGGTACAATGTTATTTACCTGGGGCAGTTTGTGCCCTTCCAGGATTTAAGCAAAATTCAGGAACATGTGAAAATTGATTTTGTGTTTACAGCCTTTATCAATTCTGTTTTGAAAGAAGATTTGGAAAATTACCTTAAACAACTTAAAGGATTATTTACTGGCCAGAAAATATTTATTACCGGCTGGCAGCTTCAGCTGCACCAACCCAGTTTGCCCCGCAATGTAAAAATTGTAAAAGATTACCACGAGTTTAAAAAGTTTTTCCGTTAAACCGGGACACGGACTTTCCTAAGTCCGTGAAAAAAGCAATATCGATTGTGTTTCAGAAATACTTTGGGATAGGAAGTTCAAAGCTCAAACTGTTTATTTATTTTTACCCGTTTCGGTTAGTGTCAGTCAACTTTGAAATGTCATTTCGAGTGTTCACCTAATCTTATTAGGCAAACTGAAACAATGACAGATTCCGGCAACTGTCATTTCGATACCGAGGACTCGGGAAGGAGAAATCTGTTTCAAATTCAGAGATTTCTCACCCGGAATACCGGGATTCGAGATGACACGAGGATGTGATTTTATAATTATTCTCATTATGAGTTCTTTATAAAATCTGTTATTCGTACCTCAGGAAGAAATCTGTTAAAATATTGAGATTTTTCATCTTTGTACTTCATATTCGAAATGAGAGTACTGGGCAATTTATTTTGATATGAAACTAATACCCCGCAGCCTGTCCGTCTTTTCGCGATTCAGATGCACCAAAATAGACTTTATTTTCATTGTCCCGCATTATGGCCTGATAGCCGCCATAAGCACCGTGCGAAAACTGAATGGTGTGCCCTTTGGAAATCAGTTCGCGAATGGTTTCATAATCGAATCCGCTTTCGAGGAAAACAGTTCCACCGTCGGTCATTTTTTCGCCGGTGGGCTGGCTTGAGCCTTCGTGACGAATACGTGGCGCATCACCGGCTTCCTGGAGGTTCATGCCAAAATCAACAATGTTGCAAACAATCTGGGTATGTCCCTGTGGCTGCATCCCGCCCCCCATCAGTCCAAAGCTGATGAACGGTTCGCCGTCTTTGGTGATAAAAGCCGGAATAATGGTGTGGAATGGCCGTTTGTGCGGTTCGTACACATTCATGTGGCCTTCATCGAGCGAAAACAGTTCGCCGCGGTCCTGCAAAATAAAGCCGAGCTTACCGGGAGTCATTCCCGAACCCATTCCGCGGTAGTTGCTTTGGATGAGCGAGACCATATTTCCGTCTTTGTCAGCAGTGGTCAGGTAGATTGTGTTTCCCTGTTCAAGCTCGCCCGCAGGGTAGCTTCGTGCCGCGCGTTCGGGGTTGATTAGTTCAGCACGCTCTTTCCCGTATTGTTTTGAGATGAGTTCATCGATGGGGAGATCATTAAAATCAGGATCGGAATAAAACTTGGCGCGATCTTCAAATGCCAGTTTTTTGGCCTCAATGAACAGGTGCATGTACTCAGGACTACCAAATCCCATTTCGGCGATATCGTAATTCTCCAGAATATTCAACATTTGCAGTACGGCAGTTCCCTGTCCGTTGGGGGGCAGTTCCCACACATCGTAACCACGGTAATTGGTGGAAATCGGTTCCACCCATTCGGAGGTGTGATCTTCAAAATCCTTCATGCTTAAAAAACCACCCTGCCTGCGAACGTAGTCAACAATTTTTTCAGCGATTTCACCTTTGTAAAAAACATCGCGGCCTTCCGTTGCAATCAGTTCCAGCGTGTTGGCAAGGTACGGATTTTTAAAAACATCGCCTTTTTGGGGGGCTTTTTCGCCCGGCATAAATATTTCCTGAAAACCCGGGAAATCTTTCAGGATTTCGGCATTGCGTTGCCAGTAGTAGGCAATTACTTCGGTGAGTGGGAAACCTCCGCGGGCATAATTAATGGCGGGCGAAAGGATAGTTTCCATGGGAAGTTTACCGAATTTATTGTGCAGCTCAAACCAGCCGTCAACAGCGCCGGGCACAGAAACCGGCAAAGGACCGAGCGCCGGGATACTTTCATAATCGTTTTCTTTGAAATAATCGAGGGTGAGTTCATAGGGGGAACGTCCGCTGGCATTCAGCCCGTACAATTGTTCCGTTTCGGCATCCCATACAATGGCAAACAAATCTCCGCCAATACCATTGCCCGTGGGCTCCACAAGTCCGAGAACCGCATTGGCTGCAATGGCCGCATCGATAGCATTTCCACCCGATTTTAAAATATCGAGCGCTGCCTGCGTGGCCAGTGGCTGACTGGTACAGGCCATGCCGTTTTGCGCGATTACTTCACTGCGTGTGGCAAAGTTCAATCCGTTTATTCTGTCTTGTGCCAGTAACTGCAAGGTGAGCAGGGTGATGAAAATGGTGAAGATTGTTTTTTTCATTGCTGAATGATTTTATTAAAGTATTGTTGAATTGTCAGTTTTGTAAAATTAGTAAAATTTATTGCCGTAGAAAGATTTTGTTCTGCCGGTGAATTTTTATCTTCGTTATCTATAACTCTATATTTTGCAAGATAAACTAAACCTATGATAGATTTCATAAAATCAAAATTAGAAATAAGAAAAAAAGATTATTTAAATGATTCTTTAAGAATTCTCGAAGATTACCGAAAAGAAAAAGAGAAAATTGAAGAATACAATGGAAGACAACTTCTTGAAATGCTTCAAAATGCTGATGATGAAGCAATAACTGACAAAGAAAAAACTTGCTTTATTAAACTTACAGAAAACCAACTTACAATTGCTAACAATGGTCGGAAATTTTCAGAAGGTGGCATAGAATCATTGATGTATAGCAATATTAGCCCAAAGGTAAAAGAACAAAATAAGGTTGGACAAAAAGGATTAGGCTTCCGTTCTATTTTAAGTTGGGCAAATAAGATTTCTATTAAAAGTTACGATTTTGCTGTTGAATTCTCTGAAGCTAATGCAAAAGAATTTCTTAAAAATCTTATAAAAGAAAAGCCAGAAATAAAATCTCAACTTAATGAGAAAGAAAAAAACGAAGAGTTTCCTATTGCAATATTGAGATGTCCAAAAATAATAGAAAGCATCCCTCAAAATTCAAATTTATATGACACCTACGTTGTTATTGACCTTAAAGAACAGCAAACAAAAGAAGTTCAAGAGCAAATAAATAATGAAATCAATAAAGAAGTTTTACTCTTTCTTAATAATCTTGAAAAGATAATTGTTGAAAGCCCTGAAAGAAATTTTGAGATAGAAAAAGAAATTATTGAAAGCCAAGCTATAATTAGAGAATTTGATTATGATAATAATGAAACGGTTGAAAAAATATGGAATTTAAAGTCAAAGAGAGGTCAACACAAAAACAAGAATTATGAACTCAAAATTGTTTGGAACGATAAACTTGATGATAAAATTGGTAGATTATATTCTTATTTTAAAACAAATGTAAAATTCCCCTTCCCTGCTTTAATTCACGGAACATTTGAATTAACCTCAGACCGTAATCATTTTACACCCAAAAGTGAGCATAATACTTTTTTGATTGATGAATTAATCCAGTTGCTCATTGACACAGCATTAGAAATTTCAAATAGCGAAATTTCATATAAGCCATTGAATTTGTTAAGTATTCAGGGTAAAGAAAATTTTGATACATTCTTTGATGACAATGGTTTTTCAGAAAAACTTAAAAATAAAATTAGAGAAAACAAAGTCTATCCAACAATATCGAATGAGTATTTTTCTTATGATTCAAAACCTGTTTATTATAAACACAATTACGCAGAGATTTTACCTGCAAGCAAGTTCCCAAATCTTCTTTTATTTACTGACGATGAGAATGTCAAGGAAACAATTAACTGGGTTGGATATTATACTTATAAAATTGATTCCTTCTTCAACACCATTTCATTAATATCAAAAAGTTTAGGTATTGACAAACGAGCAAAATTGATTTCATATTTAACATCTGATTTTAGCCACTCTGAAATTTCTAGAAAAGAACTGCCAAATATTTTCATTGACCAGGACAATCAAATTATTGAATCCGATTCAGAGATTTTTCTTCCCCCAAGTGGTGTAAGGATAGAAATTCCTATTAAACTGAATTTAAAGATTATAAACTCTGAACTTTTTGCACAACTGAAAAAAATATATGGTTCTGAAAATGCAGAAGTGATTGAAGACAAATTGAAATTATTCGGAATAAAAGTTTATCGTTTTGGTGAAATCTTTAGAAGAATTGTATCAGACTTTAACAATAATACAGACAAAACGAAAAGCAAAAGAGAATCAATCAAATATTTATTATCCAACCTTTATGATTTATACAAACTGAATAAGGATAAGGAAAGTATTGACATTAACATTCCTTCAAATATTTCAATTCCAATTTTGAATAAAAACAACGGAGAAACAAAGGTTAGTAATGTTTACTTGGGGAAAGACTATGAGAACAAGCTTTGTGAAATTCTTTATGAATATGATAAAAGTAAATTAGTCGGAAGCCCCAAAACTTTAGGACTTGACGGAAAAGAAAATACTAATGAATTCCTAAAATGGCTGGGAGTTGCAAAATACCCTAGAAAAAGAATAATTACAGCCGAAAATGAATATGGTCAATATGCTATCAAGCAATTTCCTTATAAAGAGAAAAATATTTATGGATACGATGCAACACTAACCTCTTATAGAAAATTAGAGCAAAAAGGGTATTGGATAAATGAAATTAAAGTCGAAACAATTGAAGATTTAGTAAGCATTTTAAACAATAATTCAAATGAAAATATTTTATATTGGTTCAATATTGACAATAGAATAACAGAAGTAACAGAAACTAATCCAAATTGTCAAATTAAATTTTCAATTACAAGTAAGCAATACTATGCTTACGTTAAAAGTGGAGATTTACAGTCATATTTATTGTGGAAAATCAAAAACACAAATTGGATTGAAACTGAAACTGAGAAAAAATCCAAACCAACAGATTGTTGTATTTCAAAGACAATTACAAAAGATTTTACCCCTTTTATAGAAATTCCCAAAGTCAAGTATGATAGCCAATTATTCAAAGACACAAAATTATCAAAAGATGACATTGATTATTTTCTTTTAAAAGTTGGGGTAAATAAGGAAATCAGTGATTTTTCTACCGATACAATTTATTCAATGTTATCAAATTTACACAACATTGATAAGGTCGGTAAAAAGGCGAAAATAATTTATCGTGAATTAGCAGAAAATCTTGATGACAGAAAAATTGACAAAAACGCTAATGAGTATCAATCATTTATTGAGAATGGTTTGGTGTATTGTGAAAAAAATGGCATATTTTCTTATGAAGCTACAAAAAATGTTTATTATGTTGAAGATAAAACATTTGGGGAAGATATAATAAACCAGTTTTACACTATTGAGATTGACAGAAGAAAAGGAGATAGAAAAGTAAAGGCACTTTTCGGGGTTACACCTTTAGAAAATTTGGAATTCATCTTATACACTAACCCAGTGTTGCACAAATTAAACGACCTTTTTCAAAAGGAGATAGATGTATTAAAACCATATTTCTATGCATTTAGATTATTAAAAGACACTGATGGAAAAGAACTTAACTGGATTAAAAACAGTAAAATAACCTTATGCACAAAAATAGAACCAACATATAGTCATAATGGCGATGAGAAGGAATTTAAGTTAAAACCTTATGAATTTATATACATTGAAAAAAAGAATGAAGTCTATTTATTGATTGAAGATGAAAGAAAATATAATACATTAGCTGATTTTCAGTCTGATTATAAATTTGCAGATTCAATCGCCGAGATTTTTAGTAGCGTAGTCAAGGTTGATACACACCGAAGTAGTTTTAGGGAATTATTTAAAGAATCAAGGATTAATAGAAGTTATATTATAGAAACAGAATTAGACGATAAAAATCTTGAAAAATTAAAGACCGCCAAGAAAAAACTTAACGTAGTTGATGACCCAAAAATCCAATTTTGGTTTTCAATTCTATCAACTCTAAAAAAAGACTACGATTATCGCAAATACAAAGATGATGATTTTGCTTATTTAGTCCGTTCAAAAATTAATATCAACATAAATGACATAAAACTTAATTATGAAGACATAAATGACATTTCGAATTTTTCCGCAATTATCATCTTGTTTTCAGAGTTAAAAATCGACATTTCTGACTTTAATAAAAATTCAACCGTTGCATTAAATATTATTCCATATTATAAAGATGTTATTCTTCAACTAAAGAATGACTATCAAAATCGTTTCGATGTATTGTTATATCAGGATTTGGAAAAAAAATCTATTGAAGAAAAAGAAAAGTTCCTTGACCTGCAGTCACAATTTGAAACGTTTAATCAATTAAACCTTGAAAACAGTGTTAAAATTGACATTGAATTGATTTTTATTGAAACAATAAAACAGGAATTTCAAGTTGATTTATCCAATGAACATGAATATATTAATCTCACTGAGATTTACCAAGAAAATAAGAATGAATTAATTAGTCAGATAAAACCATTAAATAGAACCATCCTAAATGAAATTATTGATAAAGAGAATTTTAATAGTCTGATATACTTTGGTGAGTATAACAATATCATTAATGGATACAATGTCTTACTTGAAAAGAAAGAAGATAAAAAGGAGATACACTTTAATAACAGAACATTAAAAATACAGAAAGATGATTTTGAAGAATTATATCAACAAATTACAAATCAAGTCCCAATCACAAAAATTGAAAAAATAAAAACAACAAAACCGGAGCTTTCGATTGATAAAGAATCTAATGGCAAATCAAAAGGATCTTTTAAAAGCAGGCATACTTCATCTGACAAAGAAACATTAGGCTATATTGGTGAGATTATAGTTTTTGAATCATTAAAAAAGAAGTTCGGGCCAGATAATGTTATTTGGGATTCTGGATTTGCAAAAAAAGCAAACATTAATCCTAAAGGTGATGATAATAAACATTACGATATAAAATATAAAAACAGAAATGGTAAATGGAATTTCATTGAAATAAAAACAACAACCTCTGATAAGCTGGAATTTAAAATTTCCAATTTAGAAGTAAATTTTGGCATTGAAAACAAATCCAATTATGAAATAATGATTGTTATAAATGCCTTGGCTGAAAAGAAAAATAGAAGAATTAAAAGACTAACAAATCCATTCAAATTTAGCAAAGATGAAACCTTTACTAACAACTCAAAATTCCTTGTTAAAAATGACAATTTCACGATAAGATTAAATGAAGAATAAAAGAAATTCATATAAAGGTTTGAATTTATTATCAAATTAAACTTCAATAGTTTTAAAACTAAATGACTATTTAAATAATGTTTGTATAAACTACAAAAATGATATGGAACGATTTCTCTCCCGTTGTGCCGGCTATATTCATGAAAAACACGGTGACGAACTGAAAGATATTTGCCTGGTTTTTCCGAACCGGCGTTCGGGTGTATTTTTTAAATCCTATCTGGGCAGGCAGCTGTCCCGTCCTGTTATTGGCCCCAAAGTAACCACGGTTAACGAGCTGATTGGAAGTTATTCTGATTGGCAGCAGGGAGAAAAACTGCAGCTGATTTCCATTTTGTACGATGTATTCAAAAAGCACACGCAAACGACCGAAACATTTGACGATTTTTATTTTTGGGGAGAAGTGCTGCTGTCCGATTTCAACGACATTGACCGTTACCTCGCCAATGCAAAAGACTTGTTTACCAATATTGCCGATTTGAAAGAGATTGAGGCGCATTTCGATTACCTTACCGATGAGCAAAAAGAGGCTTTGGCAAGGTTTTGGGGCAGCATGGCCGTTGCGCACCATAAGGCCAATCACGAAAAATTCCTTTTCATTTGGAAGAAATTGTACCCGGTGTACCGCGATTTTAAAGCCGAATTGCAAAAGCGGGGAACTGCCTTTGGGGGAATGATTGACCGGCAGGTTGTGGAAAACCTGGAAGCAGCCGGTTTCCGGTTTCCTTATTCAAAATATTACATTGTTGGGTTGAATGCTTTGAACAGTTGTGAGAAGTTGTTTTTTAAACATTTAAGGCAGTTAGGGAAGGTTGATTTTTTGTGGGATTACGACCGTTTTTACCTCGATGACCCAAATAACGAAGCCGGCTGGTTCATGCGCGAAAACCTGAAACGCTTTCCTCCACCTGAAGACTTTTTGCCTGATGCAAACGGATTTGAAAAGAAGAAAGACATTCGCCTCACAGCGGTTTCGTCCAATTACGGGCAGGCGCAGGAAATCCCGCGTTTCATGCAACAAATCAAGCCGGAATTTAAGCACGAGTTCGACAATACCGCGGTGGTGCTGGCCGATGAATCATTGCTTTTCCCGGCGCTGGGGGCTATTCCCGAAGATTTTGGCAAAGTGAATGTGACGATGGGCTACCCGGTAAAAAATTCGGTGGTTTACGGTTTCCTGCTTTTGCTTATCAATCTTTTAAAAAACAGGAAATTAAACGGTGAACAAAAAACGGTTGTCTATCACCGGTTTGTTACCGATGTGCTGAACCACCAGTTGCTGAGTAACACCGAGCCTGAAAAAACAAAAGCATTTCTTTCGAAAATCAGAGAGGAAAACCGCATTGTAATTCCGCTCGAAATCATTGATTTTTCGGAATTGCACAAGCTGATTTTCACCCTTCCCGAAAAAGTGGAGGATTACAGCTCCTGGTTCCTTGAAATTCTCGGGCGTTTTTACGGAATGATTAAAGAGGCTGAGCCTGAAAATCAGTTGCTTCCTGAATTAATTTATTCCATTTACCTGGCTTTGGAAAAACTGAAAACGGTGATCCTGAATGTTCAGGATGAACAGGAGCGCGAAATCAGCGAGGCTGTTTTTTTTCGGTTGTTCCACCAGTACCTGGGGCAGGTTTCTGTTTCTTTTGAAGGCGAGCCGCTGAGCGGAATGCAGGTGATGGGAATTCTCGAAACCCGCTGCCTCGATTTTGAAAACCTGATAATTTTGGGATTAAACGAAAACAAATGGCCGCGTAAATTCACGGCACCGTCGTTTATTCCTTTTAATATCCGCAAAGGTTTCGGGCTTCCCGGAATAGATGAGCAGGATGCCATGTACGCCTACTATTTTTACCGGTTGATTCAGCGGGCCAAAACAGTTTCGGCAACTTACAGTACGCTGAAGGAGGGGATTGGAACTGGTGAGTTGAGCCGTTACGGCTACCAGTTGCGTTACGATTCCAATCAAAAACCGCAGATGGTGAATCTCGATTTTCAGTTTTCCAACGACCCTGCCGCGCCAATCGTTGTTGAAGGATCACCGGAAAAATTATCTGTTTTACTTGATCGAAATTCAGCAGAAAGACCTTTGTCGCCAACTGCAATTAACACCTGGTTGCAGTGCAGTTTGCGGTTTTATTTTCGCTACATTTTACAGCTGCCCGAGCCCGATGAAATGAAAGATGAAATCGACAGCCCCGTGTTTGGAAATATTTTTCACGAAACCGTTGAAAACCTGTACAAACCATTTGTGGGCAAAGTGGTGACTAAATTGGATTTGGAGAAAATTCAGAAAGATAAAATCCGGGTTGAAAATGAAATCCGAAAAGCGATTGGAAGGAACTATTTTAAGCAGCGCGACCCGGATGCCAAAACAGTGAAGCTGGAAGGAAAAACAATTCTCATTTTTGAGAATACCAAAACCTTTGTAAAACGTTTGCTGGATATCGACATGCAGCAGGCACCATTCGAACTGGTAGCGCTGGAAGGTAATTATAAAACCAGATTTAACATAAATTTGAAAAATGAGGTCACACCCGTTTCAGTGGGAGGTAAAATCGACCGCATCGATATAGTAAACGGTAAAGTTCGTGTTATCGATTACAAAACCGGAAATGTAACCAGTTTTACATTTAAGGCGCTGGATGAACTTTTTGAACATGACCTTGAAAAGCCCAAAAAAGAAATCTTGCAGGCACTGATTTACAGTCTGGTTTATAAAGATGAGAAAGATATTGAAGATGAAATTCAGCCGGCCATTTACAGCCTTCGAAAGTTGTTCGGCGAAAAGTTCGCACCCGAAATAAAATACAACTCAAAACCTTTTGTTTTTCAGGAACTGGAACAAGAATTCAGGGACAAAATGCACGACCTGGTGGCTGAAATTTATTCACCCACAACCACTTATTCTCAAACGCCTCACGAAAAAGTGTGTCAGAATTGCCCGTATAATAGAATTTGCCAGAGGTATTGATTTGGATTTCCCATGAAATCCTCGAGACCATTTTGAAAATAAGGATAATGATAAGGTTCGCTTATCATTGAGCATTAGGGATAATTTTTGTTTTGGTATTTTATTGGATGCATGAACCAGAATGTAATTTATTAAAATGATTTTTAGGGTATTTTGCTGTTCAGTTGTAATATATTTAGAAACGATTAAATAATTTGCAGATTATTTGAAACTTAAAAAATGGCCGGAATTGAGAGGTGTGAATTTATAGCTTTATTCAATGAAATGTATCGCCCGGTGAGAAATTTTGTGTACTACAAAACAGCTGATATGGAAACGGCTGATGATATTGCACAGGATACATTTGCAAAAATTTGGGAGATGAGAGACGAAGTAAAACCGAAAACAGTGAAATCTTTGCTTTATTCAATTGCATCGAATTTATATAAAAATCAGTTTGATAAAAAACGTGTCAGGTACAATTTTGCAAATAATTACCAAAACGATGCTGTTGCTGTATCGCCCGAATTTGAGCTCGAATTTAAAGAATTTAATGAAAGGTTACAGAAAGCAGTTGAGGGTCTGAAAGAGAAAAACAGAACCGTGTTTTTAATGAACCGGATTGATAAAATGACTTACAGTCAGATTGCTGAAAACCTTGGGCTAAGTGTAAAAGCAGTCGAGAAGAGAATGAAAAATGCACTCGACGATTTAAAAACCAGTATTGAATACTCAATTTAAAGCAAACACCATGGCAGAAAAATCAAAAAATAACAGCAAACGAATCAGTAATTTCAAGAATATGAAAACTGAAGAAAGGATTATGTTTGTGGCTGGTGGCATGCAGCTTCCGGAAGGAAAACCGGGAAATGAGGTTTTAAATTCAATTTTTGAAAATGACAAAACAAAAGAAAAAAGGCGATTTTTGTTTTCGCCTGCCATACGGGCTGCGGCAGCTGTTTTTATTGTACTTGTTCTGGCATTCACCGTTTATTACACAATTTCAAGAGAAAAAACAATAACTGCATACGGAGAACAGGCTGAAGTAGTGCTTCCGGATGGAACAAATGTGGTGCTCAATGCAGGTTCTGAGGTTGTGTGGATCAATCAACCTTTCTCATCAAACCGGAAAATTAAATTACATGGAGAAGCTTTTTTGGATGTTAAAAAAGGTGAGAATTTCTTAATAAAAACGAATAACGGGAGTGTAAGAATTCTGGGCACTCAATTGAATGTATTATCCCGTGAGAATCGATTCAAAGTTAGCTGTATCGAGGGAAAGGTAAGCGTTACAGTAAATACCCGGGAGCAAATTTTAACTCCGGGCGAGCAGGCCGAATTAACCAAAAACGGTTTAATAAAACAGCAAATAAACAACATTCAATCTGTTATTTTATGGAAAGCGGGAATATCACATTTTGAGAATGCAACGCTTGTTTCTATTTTTGCGGAACTTGAAAGACAATATGATATTTCAGTTGAATTCAACGGAAATGGCAAAAGGCTTGCTACTGTTGACTTCTCAAATGAAAATCTGAAAGAAGCACTGGAGGTAATTTGCATCCCAATGGGATTAGAATATGAAATTAGAAACAACAGAAAAGTTATTATCTCAGAAATCGAATAAAATTTTTTTTTCGTTGTTGTTTGTATTGATTTTTGTTTCTCCCATATTTTCACAACCATCCCCAATGACTTTTAAAAATACTCCGCTTTCGGAAGCGTTAAATGAAATTGCGCATTCATTTGACGTGCGTATCTCTTTTGATTCAGGCGAATTACAGGAGCATGCCGTATCGAAAACAGTTTCAGGAAACAAACCACTCGATTTATTTAAAACTGTGCTCGAAAATTTCCCATATCATGTTGAATATAAATACAATACCTACCTGATTTTGAAAAATCCCCGTTCCGGTGAGCAAGAAAACACAGACGAAATTCTGGTTTCAGGCTTGGTTTACGATAAACATACAGGTGAACGGTTGCCTTATGCCACTATTCGCAGCCTTACAACTGACCGGACATTTTTTTCAAATTTGAATGGCTCCTTTACAACACCTGCCAACAAACAGGAGAAAGTTTATCTGCAAGTTAGTTACCTTGGTTATTTTTCACTCGATACCGTAGTAGGCATAAGTTCAGATAACAAAATCCTCGAATTGGGATTGGTTCAAAAATCACAAACAATTCAAACAATAGAAGTCAAGGCTGATAAATTCAGAATGGTGGATTTGTCGAAACAAGCAGGGCATTTTTCATTTAATCCTTCCCGGTTTTCCGATTTACCCAATTATGGCGAGGTTGATATTTTTAAAGCACTCCAGCTACTGCCTGGAATCAGTATGCAGGAAAATTCATCGCAACTAAACATCAGGGGAAGTTCGGCCGATCAGACCCTTGTCCTTTTTGACGGATTCACACTATATAATCTTGATCATTTTTTTGGAGTTTTTTCTGCGCTCAATCCAAACATTGTGAAGAATATCCAGGTGTACCGCGGCGGTTTTGATTCGCGTTATGGCGAGAGGATTTCAGGAATAGTTGATATTACCGCAAAGGCGGGGAACAAACAAAAAACACAACTTTACGGCGGTATAAATTTAATTAGTGGCAATCTGACTGCAGAAATTCCTGTTACTGAAAAAATTACTTTTGTTGGCGCAGCCAGGCGGGCCTATTCCGATATTTACTCGTCGTGGTTAACAGATGAAATATTAAATCGACAGGTGAATAACTTTACACGGTTACCCGCCGATGCACCCGATGTTGTTGAACCGGAGTTCTATTTTAACGATTACAACCTGAAACTGACTTTTCAGCCCGATAACAATGAAAATTTATCGGTGAGTTTTTATGGTGCCAACGATTACCTGAACAGTTCCAACATATCAGAAGATACACGAGTGAAAATAGAAACCGAGGATCTGAATGAATGGGGAAATTACGGAATGGGGGCCGACTGGGAAAAACAATGGAACAAGCGCTATTTTACGCGGCTTCAGCTCGGGCACTCGGGGTATTTAAACAATTACTTTAATGAATCGGTAATCGCTGAAATTACTTCCGACGGACAAACTATCCCCGACACCCGGCGAACTATGATAACCAACGAAAACAATAAACTTTCGGACTATTTTGTATCGCTGCAAAACGAATATTTTTTGAATGAGAATAACCAGTTGGAATTTGGTGGCTCAGTTAAATACAATCGTTTGGAGTTTTACAAAGATGCTTCAAGGGAAATTGTTTATACAGCGTTGGAAAATTCATCGAGGCTGCTAACAGGTTTTATCCAGGATAAAATTTCATTGAAAAACAGATGGTTTGTTAAGCCCGGTATCAGAGTCAGTTTTTACGAAAAAACCGGAAATTTTTACGCTGAACCACGGTTGGCTGTAAACTATAAATCAGATGCAGGTATTTCATATAAATTTGCTACCGGCAGGTATTATCAGTTTATCAATAAATCGGCCACAGAACAAACCTACGGATATAACCGGGAATTCTGGATTTTGTCTGACGGAAAAAATCACCCGGTAGTATCGTCCAATCATTTTATTGTTGGTGCCAATTATGATACAAAAAACTTTTTTTTCGATGTTGAAGCATATTATAAATCAATTGATGGTATTCAAAGTTATCTCTTTTTCAGGGATCCCGAGAGCAGGAACAATTTTGGAGCGCCACCACCCGAAGGCAACGGAGGAGCCGGTTTAAGCAAATTTATTTCAGGGAAAGGCGAGGCGTACGGAATTGATTTTTTGGCAAAATATGAAAAAAGTTACTTTACATCATGGCTGGCCTATTCGCTGAGTAAGTCGGTGCAGGTTTTTGATGAAATTAATGATGGTTCCCAAATTCCGGCGAATTTCGACCGCCCGCACGAATTGAAATGGACAAATATTTTTTCGAAAAAGAGGTGGACATTTTCTTCATTGGTTGTTTATACATCTGGCACACCTTATATTAAAACCGGAAATAAAAATGATAATTTTGAAGTTACCCGAACTTACAACCGTTTGCCCGAATATTTCAGAACTGATTTTTCTTTAAACTACCAATTCAATTTTAAAGGCTGGAATATAAAGCCCGGTGTTTCCGTTTTAAATGCAATGAATACTGCCAATTACCTGGATATTTACACCCGTGAGTTTGATTTTCAAAATCAGGAGTTGCAGCGTTCAACCCTCATAAAAGCACAGGATTTAACGTTCAACTTTTTTGTGAATTTCAGATTCTGAATATCTTCAACACAATTGATAGTTTTCATTGCATTTATGGTTTTGTTCTAATAACCTGTTAGAAGGGAAGACTGTATTCAAAGCCTACATTGAAAAGCAGTCTGGAATAATTTAAATCGTTGCTGGGCAAATAATTTTTGAAATAAAAGTTGTAGCCCGGAGTAACTGTCAACCCAAGGTCTTCAGTGATTTTGTATTTTGCAATTAACGATAAATTTGCTCCGGCTGTTTCTTCCGAATATTGCTGGGTAACTACATAATAGTTGTTTACATTGTTTGTTCCATCAGCTAAATAAGTTCGACTTAGTTCATCAACAATGAATTCGCTAACTAATCCCGGCGAAACAAAAAATTGAAAATAAGGCCTGTCGATCAATAAAATATCGAAATTCAAATTGTAATTCAGGTGGTAAAGCTTTGTAATGGTTTTGTCAAAATCAGCAAATTCTTTACTCCAGTTTAATCCATATTTAATTTCGGAATAGCGGAATTCAAACCTTGGCCTGAGCCAGTCAGTAACAAAATATGAAACATTAATACCACCGGTAAAATGCATATCGCCTTCAAAATAATTAAATCCATAATCATCGGGATTTAATCGGTATCCATTGTAATTCTGGCCCACTCCGGCATTAATTCCAAACGAAAGTCTGTTTGTCACTCCTGTATGCTCTCTGCTGATTTCATACTCCTGTGCTTCGGATACAAATGGAACGATCAATGATAATATTGCAATTGCGAGAATTATTCTTTTCATGGTATTTTTATTTTTATTTCTAATCTTTTATTTCATCTCGGAATAATCGTTTAATTTCATCTTTGCTTAGGTTGGGTAACCGGTTGAGTTCTATCTTCTTTTTTACTATCTCAGCGGCTTTTGTAGCCGTTTTTTGGGATTTAAAGTAGTGCTTGCCTTCAATGGCCGGAATATATTCCTGGTGAATATAAATCTCCTCATCAATCAAAATTTCATAACCAAAGTTTTCGCTATCGGCAATCTGAAAAGTGCGTATCTGAATAACCGATGCATCATTTGTTTCCGCCCTTTTAGTTGAGTTGCTGTTTTGGTTGCAGGAAAACAAAATCAGAGTCAGAATCCCTGCAAACGCAATTCGGGCAGCGACAAAAAAGGAACTAATATTCATCATCGTAATTCGCAAAAGGTTCAAATCTCCAGATGTCATCCAGGTAATAACTTCCGCTGCGCCCGGTAGCAATATATCCATAATCTCCAATCCCGAAAGCCACTGCTTCGGTTCGGCCCGCTCCCTCAAAATTGGTTTTTGGCTCCCACAAATCAGTTACCGGGTCATATTCCCAGGTACTGGAAGTAACCGATGAAGTGCTCCCCAATGTTAAGTAACCTTTTCCGTTAATTGAAAATGCCACCCCGTTTATACGCGCAATATCGATGTATTCATCGTCATAGCTGTTATCGTCATCCGAATTAGTAATTTCTCTCTTTTCCTCCCAGGTACCAGAGGCTGCATCAAAAGCCCAAAAGTCACTCAGGTAATTTGCGTTATCCAATCCTGATACTACATAAGCTTTATCGTAAATAACAAATGCTGTGGCATCTCTTCGTTTTGAGCCTCCAATACTGATAATTTGTTTCCATTCATTTGTTTCCGGGCTGAACTCGTAAAAGTCTTTCAGGTAATTATCATCGTACCCGGTTCCGATATATCCTTTGCCTTCAAGACCAAAACCAACTGCACCGTAACGACCACTTCCCGGGAAATCAGCTCTCTTACGCCACGAATTTGAGTCCGGATCGTATTCATAGAAATCATTTAACTTGTAATCACCATCATAGCCGGTGCCTATGTACCCTTTGCCATCGAGAGAAAAACCAACAGCACCGTTTCGGGCAGGTCCCGGCAAATCAGCTTTTTGTACCCACCAATCATTTTCCGAATCGTATTCCCAAAAATCATTCAGCCTGTCTTCGCCATCATAACCAGTGCCAATAAATCCTGATTTTCCGATACTAAATCCGACACCATCGCTGCGGGGGATACCGTCGAAATCTGACCTTTCAGTCCAGTCGCCGGTGTAAATTTCTTCATCATCTTCAATGCATGAGTTTATTGTAAGAAGCATGGTTCCCAATAAAAGTGCAAGCAGGTAATTTTTCATCATTTTTTCCATATAATAACTTTCGTTAGAATTGAATTTTTAATATCCAAATGTTATAGGCTGCAAACATAAATGTGATTCTTCTGTCAAAAAAAGATTATATACTAACCCGCTGTATTATGCGACAAAGAGGCTACCATTTGAGATATTTACTGTCAATCTGCACTTTTCTTCAGGTTTTTCTGTTAAACAAACTTAATACCCCGTATAAACAGCTGATGGTAGCAGGATTGGGGGTGATTGTATATAATTTTTTTTTGCCGCCGGAAGATTTGTTTGCTTTGAACCGATAAGTAAACAGACAAAATATTTTATATGACGAGGATACATGTGATGATTGGGTTTGTGGCGATAACCTTACTTTCTGCCTGTGGTTTTGATACAGAGTTGGAAGAAATATCGATGGGGGAAAATTTCGTTTCATCCCAGGCGGGACTTGTAATTGCCGATACTTTTTCCATTAATTTGTCAACTGTCATTTTAGATTCGGTAGTTACTTCAGGTTCTGGGATTTTATGGACCGGAGCCTACCAGGACGAAGAATTTGGAGAAATTTCTGCCTCAAGCTATTTCGAACTTGAAATTCCAACTTCGGTAGATGTAACAGGGGATGACCGTTACGATTCACTAAGTTTGGTGCTGTATTACACTTCAAAATACAGGGGTGATACTTTGTCGCCGCAAACAATTCAGGTTTATCCCCTGACTAAGGATCTCGATCTGGACGCAAACGACAGAAATAATTATTATAATGCTTCTACTGTGCCGATTGGCAGCAATTTGCTTGGAGAATATACTTTTAAGCCCTACCCCGGGAGAAAAGATTCCATCATGATTCGGTTATCCGATGAACTTGGAGCAGATTTACTGCAGCGACTAAAAGACAACGAAGACACACTTACTAACCAGGAGGTATTTAAAAAGTATTTGCCGGGGCTTGCAATTTTACCCGGACAATGGAACACGGCGCTATTGGAATTTCATGCTGACTCGACCCTTAAAATGAAACTGCATACGACCCGGCCAGGGATTGAAAATTCCGAAATAGAAAATAATTTTCTGTTTACAAACGAAGAATCGCAATTTAACCATGTTCATTTTAACCGGTTCTCCACTTCACCCGACGATTCTGACAATAATAGCCGAATTCCGGCTTCTGAAATTCAAAATAAAACGTTTGTCCATTCGGGGTTAGGAGTATTAACAAGAATTGATTTTCCATCATTACAACTGCTGCTGGAAATGGAACAAGAGTATGATTTAAATAGGGCCGAACTGATTTTATATCCGGTACCCGGCACATACATGGATATAGCACCACCATCTGAACTGGTCCTGTATCACACTGATAAATACAATAATCTGCTGGATGAAATTGTAGATGAGAGCTATGGCACTGTATTGCCGGCTGAATTTAATTTGGATTCGGTTTACCACGAAAATACATTTTACCGATTTGATGTTACCAGTTACATATCCGATGAAATTTCTGACGGATATTTTGATACCAACCACGGATTGTTAATTGGCGAAACAACAAGTGAGCAGGGGCAATCGCTTGATCGGGTTGTTTTTTCCGCCAGTCCTGGTTCCGGATTCAAGCCACGGTTTCAACTCTATTTTCTTTTTTACAACTCCGGATTATGAGATATTTTTTTAAGCAACAATTAAGAATTAATATTTCTGTTGATTCAAAAAAAATAAGGATAAAAAAAGATGATTCAATTTAAAACTTAAATGTTGAATTCCTTTAATTGAAATTTAAAACATGACAAAATCCAAAATAGTAACCATTCTACTCCTGGTTTTCTTTTCTTTGCTGATATATTCAAATATTCAGGCTCAAAACACCATGTCACCCTATTCGATTTTTGGATCTGGCGAAATTATTTCGAAAGGTTTTGGACGAAATATTGGAATGGGGGGTGCAGGAATTGCAATCCCCAGCAATAATCACTTAAATAACCTAAATCCTGCATCTTATGCTGGTATAGAAAAACAGCATTTTATATATGAAATTGGTGCCGATGTTAAATATTCTGACTTTAAAACATACGACGAAAGCCTGAGCGGGTTAAACGGAAGTTTGAAATACCTGGCATTGGGGTTTCGTTACACCGATTGGTTATCCACCTCACTGGGATTATCGCCTTACAGCAGTGTTGGCTACAAAATTAGAACTGAAAGCAGCATGGATGGTGCCCTCCTTAACTACCAGTCAGATTTTGAAGGTTCAGGGGGAATTACACTCGCTTACTGGACCAATACCTTAAAAATATCCAGGAACCTGTCTGTGGGGGTAAACACTTCTTTTTTGTTCGGGTCATTAACCCAACAGGAAACCATTACCCAAAGCGATTTTGGAATCGGTTATACTTTGGTGCAAAACGATTATGTTAGTTCAGCATATTTTGATTTTGGATTACAATATTCCTTCAATATCAATAAAATGGATTTTGGAATCGGATTGATATACGCACCTGAGCAATCCATTAAATCGGAACATAGTTTTACATTAACGGATGCCAGCTTAAATACCCTCGATGAAGAGGAAGGGGGCACCGGAAACCTTACCATTCCTGAAAATACAGGTGTTGGTATTTCCATTCAAAATCCTGATAAATATTTAATAGCAATTGACTATCGAACTGAAAAGTGGCAGGATTTGAGATATCCCAACATGTCGGGCAATTTTGTCAATTCGCACAATTTTTTGGCAGGGATAGAATTTGAACCATGGAAAGAAAGCTTTACAAATAATTTTTACCAAAACTGGACTTACAGGGCCGGTTTTAACTACAACACTTCCTATTTGAAAATAAAGAATAATACCATCAGCGGCTATGCATTTGATTTGGGTATTGGCATTCCCTTAAAAAACAGGCAATCGACTATGAATGTTGCTTTTGAAATTGGCTCAAATGGAACCACCTCTGATAACCTTATTAAAGAGCGTTACTATTTGATGCACCTCAATTTCAGCATAAACGAATTATGGTTTTTCAAGAAGAAAATATACTGATGACAACCAGTTTTTACAACCATTTTTAAAGCAAACAGTCTATATTTGGAAGAAGTTCTTGCATTCTTCATTGGAATCAATTCTCATATCCCATCATATTTCCATAAATTTCAGATAATCTTTTTATTTGCCGGACAATAGTGATTCTTAACGTTTGTCACATAAATTAAAATCGTTTTTAGCATTCTGCTAACCTAAAAGTTGGCTACATTATTTATACAGCTGCCTTGGTTTGGTATAAATATCTTCATTCCGTCGATAAAAAAAGCCGGTTCTTCTATTTCATTTCATAAAATACCAGCTTGTAAATAGCTTTGATGATAAAATAAGATAGTCATGAAACGAAAAACAATTATTCTTATCATCACAATTATTTCACCGTTTGTTTTAAGGGCACAACAAAATGATGCGACAGAGTTATGGAATTTAACCGAATGTATCGATTACGCCCTTGAACAAAACATACAGGTTCGGCAAAGTATTTTAGCCAATTTGTCGGACCAGGTAAACAAGGAACAGGCAGAAGCAAACAAATTCCCCTCGGTGAGTGCTTCCGTCCGGCAGAATTTCAGTTGGTCGAACAGAGAAGATGCCGTTGCCGGAAATTCAGAATTTACGGGGACCAATAGTACCAGCTATTCGGTCAGCTCTAGCCTGACGTTGTATAACGGATTACGATTGAACAACCTTATCAAACAGGCGGAGCTGGATATGCAAGCCGGCATTTACGATTCGGAAACCATAAAAGAATCAGTTACAATCAGTATTTTAAATGCTTATTTGCAGGTATTGTTTACGGACGAACAGGTAAAGAACGCTGATAGCCAGATAGAATCGACGATCGGGCAGTTAAATCTCGCGCAGGAGCGCCTGAATCTCGGAATTATTTCGCAGTCAGACTATTTACAGGTAAAATCGCAGTTGGCTTCGGAGAAATTGAGTTTGGCCAACGCCAAAAGTCAGTTTACCATTGCGCGTGTTAACCTCATGCAACTCATGGATCTACCTGTAAACAACAATTTCACCGTGGTAAATCCTGATATGGGAGACTCCATAAATCAGCATATTTTACCGTTAGCAGCCGATGTGTATGCTGTTGCACTGGAAATTAAGCCGGAAGTTAAAAGCGCCGAATACAATAAGAAAAGTGCCGCTTTAGACAAAAAGATTGCAGAAGCGGGATACTATCCAACGGTTTCGGCAGAGGCCGGACTGGGAACGGGTTATTCAAACCTCTCGGAAGCCGGTTATTTTTCGCAACTGAATGATCAAATTTCGCCGTCGGTAGGGCTTTCACTATCGATACCCATCTTCCAAAAGAAGCAGGTAAAGACCAATGTATCGCTGGCAGAAATTAGTTATAAAAGTGCAGAACTGCAGGAAATAGATACAAAAAACCAGTTACGTAAAGAAATTGAGCAGGTTTGCGTGGACGTGATTTCAGCTCAAATCGAATACGAAGCCAGCATTGAGCAATATAATTCAACACTGGAATCGTATAATTTGGCAGAAGAAAAATTTAACAACGGATTGATAAATTCTGTTGATTTTCTGTATGAAAGAACAAATTATATCATAGCTGAAAGTGAGTTACTTCAGGCAAAATACAACCTTATTTTCAACTATAAAATACTCGACTTCTATTTAGGTAATCCAATCACATTATAAGTAAAGAAAATTAAAATTAATACCATGAAAAAGAAAACACTTATCATCATCGTTTCAATTGCTGTTGTCCTGGTTGCAGCATTCCTGATCCTCCGCCCGAAAAAATTGAGCTCAGACAAAATTAATGTTGAAACAGCAAAAGCTGAAAAAGGGTCAGTTAGCAAAACCGTAACAGCAACCGGAACACTTGAAGCAATTACAACAGTTGAGGTTGGTACTCAGGTGTCTGGGATTATTGAAAATATTTATGTCGATTTTAATTCCTATGTTAAAAAAGGACAATTGCTGGCCAGAATAGACACAACAAATTTAGCCGCAGCCATGGAACAAAGCCAGGCAACGCTTGACAATGCAAATGCCGAACTGGAATATCAGCAGGCTAATTACGACCGTTTGGCACCTCTGAACAAGAAAAAACTGATTTCCCAGAATGATTACGATCAGGCTGTTTATAACCTGAACAAAGCAAGGGCCAACTACAACAGCGCTCTTGCACAACACAAAAAAAACAAAATAAACCTTGATTATGCGTTTATTTACTCTCCCATCGATGGGATTGTTTTGAACCGTGCAGTAGAAGAAGGACAAACCGTAGCTGCAAGTTTTAACACTCCGACCCTTTTTACCATTGCCAACGACCTGACACGAATGAAAGTTGAGGCTGATGTGGATGAGGCCGATATCGGGCAGGTAAAAGAGGGCCAACGCGTAGAATTCACGGTTGATGCCTATCCTGACATTTTTTTCGACGGAGAAGTAACCGAAGTAAGGATCGAACCGACAGAAACCAATAATGTAATCACTTACACCATTATTATTGCAGCGCCTAATCCTGATTATAAATTAATGCCTGGCATGACTGCAGAAACCGAGATATTTGTCGTTGAGAAAAATGATGTTCTGGTAGTGCCCAGCAAAGCCCTCCGCTTTTCGCCCGATATGAACCTGATTGCAAGTTATATGGGAGGAAAAAACGGATCATCACAAAATAAAGAATTGAAGAATATGACTGCAATGGGGGCTGGAAATGAAAACGGGGGAAATGTCATCTGGGTTAAAAAAGATTCTGTCATTCGGCCTGTGCAGGTAGAAGTTGGCATGAACAATGACATTAATGTTGAAATTATTAACGGACTGAATCAGGGTGATGAGGTCATCCTGGCAATGGAAGAAATATCGGACAAACCCGTACAAGGGCAGACAAGAAATCCACTTATGCCTGGACCACCGGGAGATAGAGATTAATGTTGAATGAAACGGAAACAGAAAGTAATGATTGGAAACATTCAAATTCAGAAAAGATGAACAAAGCAATTATAGAAGTAAAAGGGTTAAAAAAAGATTATCACGTTGGGGAGATGACCGTTCATGCCTTGCGGAAAGTTGATATGAGCATTTCATCAGGAGATTTTGTGGCCATCATGGGAGCAAGCGGCTCCGGCAAATCAACCATGTTAAATATTCTTGGCTGCCTAGATAAACCAACTGAAGGCGAATACCTTCTCGACGATGTAAACATGCGGGACCTGAATAAAAATCAGTTGGCTGGATTACGAAATACAAAACTGGGATTTATTTTTCAGTCGTACAACCTGCTGCCACGAACCACCGCACTTGAAAACGTTGAACTCCCTTTGTTCTATAATCCAAAAGTTGGCTCCAAAGAAAGAAAGGAGCGGGCAATGGAAGCACTCAATCAGGTAGGGCTTGCCGACAGGTTTTATCACATGCCCAATCAGCTTTCCGGCGGACAGCAACAGCGGGTGGCCATTGCACGTTCGCTGGTCAATGATCCGGTGGTCATTCTGTCCGATGAAGCCACTGGAAACCTGGATACACGTACTTCTTATGAAATAATGGAACTGTTTCAGAAACTGAATGACAATGGTAAAACAATCGTTTTTGTAACACATGAACCTGATATTGCAAAGTTTACGAAACGAAACATCGTTTTTCGTGATGGCCGCATTCAAAAAGTAACAGAAGTCTTGAAACGAAACCATGCCACAGAAATGATTAAAGCATTGCCGGCAGAAGAAGAATCAGAGTCATAAAAATTACCTTTAATGAAACAACTGGTGATTCTGGATGATTTCCGTCTTAAGTAATAGAATAACGAACAATTTTAATAAAATGAATTTCACAAATCTGACAAAAATAGCGGCAAATGCACTGAAAAGAAATAAATTCAGGGCATTCCTTACCATGCTTGGAATAATTATCGGTGTAGGTTCGGTCATTGGAATGCTTTCCATTGGGGAGAGTTCAAAACAGAGCATCCAGGAAGAGATGTCGAGCATGGGAACCAACATGATTTTTATTACTCCTGGAGACCAGGAGCGTGGAGGGATTGTAATGGGAAATACCAACGCGAATACATTGAAACTTGACGATGTTGAGAAGATAAAAAAAGAGGCTCTTTACATTTCTGCCATTTCGCCTGTAGTCAGTTCAAGCGGACAAGCTATTAATGGAAATAAAAACTGGCCAACAACCATTTATGGCACCAACTCCGATTATCTGGGCATACGAAAATTTGAACTTAAAGACGGCCGGCTATTTAAAGACAGGGAGATTAAAACCCTTGCAAAAGTCTGTTTAATCGGGCAGACAGTAGTTGAAAACCTGTTTGAAGAAGGCGTGGATCCTATCGGGCAAACCATTCGTTTCGGAGATATCCCACTAAAGGTAATTGGTGTATTGGAAGAAAAAGGAGAAAATGCCATGGGAATGGATCAGGACGATATGCTGATTGCCCCGTATTCATCTGTACAACGGAGAATTCTGGCTATTAATTACATTCAGTCAATTTATATGTCGGCTGAAAGTGAAGAATTGTCAGATGAAGCTATGGATGAAGTTGAGAACATTTTACGCCGGTCACATGATATCAGGGAGGGCGATGAAAACGATTTTGAAGTACGATCGCAGTCAGAGATGATTAACATGTTCTCGAACGTAACCAGCATATTAACCATGCTCCTGGGGGCAGTGGCAGGTATATCTCTATTGGTAGGCGGCATCGGGATTATGAATATCATGTTTGTATCTGTCACCGAACGTACCCGCGAAATTGGGCTGAGAATGTCGGTTGGTGGCCGGGGAATGGATATCCTCACACAGTTTCTCATTGAAGCCATTTTGCTGAGTGTGTTTGGCGGTTTAATCGGAATTTTATTCGGAATTCTTATTTCTTATGTGGCTACTTCGTTGCTTGGTTATTCTATGGTAATAATGGGTAAGGCAATTTTTATCGCTTTCCTGGTTTGTACGGTCATTGGTGTTTTCTTTGGATGGTATCCTGCACGAAAAGCAGCCAGACTGAATCCAATCGATGCTTTGCGTCATGAGTAATAAACAACATTTTGAAAGTGAGAGTTTTTATTACCTTTGAATGAATACTTACTTACAAATGGAAAAATCAGATCTGAAAAATAAATCCCTGCCGGTTATCCTTCACGTTTTGGCATGGCTGGTACTCATTATCTTACCTCAGTTAATCATTAACCGGTACTGGGGTAATAACAATTTCATTGCCTGGGGTTTTTACATCAATGCTGCCATCTACGGTATCATATTTTATGTTAATTATTTATGGTTGGTGCCGCGGTTTTATTTCAAAGAAAAAAATGCAGCCTATTTTTTTTATGCGTTGGTTACCATCGTCATATTTTACCTGGTACTAATTTTTTTAAACCGACTCACACATGACCCGGAGAGAGAAAAACAGATGGCCGAAGTTTTTGAGAAGCTGGCTGAAAATGAGGTGATTCCGCGTCCTCCATTTCGACAGTTGCAAACCTATTATTTTGCACTAATCTCTGTTATAATTACAGGGTTTTCAGTTGGTCTGCGGGTGATTGAAAAACACTCGGCCAGCGAAAAGAGGCAAAAAGAACTGGAAAAGGAAAAGTTGAATTCAGAACTGGCATTTTTGAAAAACCAGGTAAGTCCGCATTTCTTTTTTAACACGCTAAATAACATTTATTCACTCATAGCCGTCGATATAGAAAGTGCACAACAAGCAGTTTTGAAGTTGTCGAAACTCATGCGATACCTTTTGTATGAGTCGGAAAACAATCAAACGCGGTTAGCTGATGAAATTATTTTCATGAAACACTATATTGACCTGATGAAACTAAGGCTCTCTTCCAAAGTCAGTCTCCTGATAAATTTACCTGAAAATAACACTGATATCACCATTCCGCCACTGTTGTTTATACCTTTTATTGAAAACGCCTTTAAACACGGTATCAGTTATCGCGATAAATCGTTCATCCATATTTCCCTGACGCATGAGGATGAAAAGCTTTATTTCTCTTGTGTCAACAGTATCGGGAAAAAACACGAGGAAACTATACATCAGGCACACTCAGGAATCGGGATCGAAAATGTAAAAAAACGGCTGAACCTTCTGTTTCCTGACAATCATAAACTGGAAATAGATAAAACGGATAATGAGTTTAAAACGTCACTTGAAATCGATTTAAAGAATCAGTACAATGGACAAGCTGCGAACAATAGTTATCGACGATGAACCGCTCGCCCAACAACTGGTTGAGGGCTACATTTCAAAAACACCTTTCCTGAGCCGGGTAGTTTCATTTGACAATCCGCTGGATGCCATCGAATTTCTTGAAGATGAGCAGGTTGACCTGATTTTTCTCGACATTCACATGCCCGACCTTTCGGGAATTGAATTCACACGTGTGCTGGATAACCGGCCCAAAATAATATTCACCACTGCTTATGAGAAATATGCACTCGAGGGATTTAAACTGGAGGCAGTCGATTATTTGCTTAAACCCTTTAATTACGAAGAGTTTTTGGCGGCCGCAAAAAAAGCTGAAAAAATTATCCATCTTGAAAAATCAGCAAGTCATCAGATTGAAGCCAACAATGATTTCTTGTTTTTAAAGTCGGAGTACAAAATCAGGCGAATCAACTTTAACGAGATAAAATACATTGAAGGACTGAAAGATTATGTAAAAGTTTATTCTCAAAATGAACCCAAGCCCATACTTTCTCTAAACTCTTTAAAATCGCTGGAGGCCAAACTGCCTGCCAAAAGATTTATGCGTGTGCACCGCTCTTATATTGTCAACCTCGAAAAAATAGATACTATTGAGCGCAGCCGGATTGTATTCGGAAAAACGTACATCCCGGTGAGTGACCAATACAAAGAAAAGTTCCAGGAATTTCTGAACAAAAATTTCCTGTAAGCAAAAATTGTAAAAAACTTCCTATTTAGTGTCAGTGCGTATGTTACAAAAATTTGGGCGAAGTATTAATGGTTTTTCGCCGGAATCAGTTTATGTTATTTGTGAACAGGCATTTTTTTAAAAGACAGAAAATCGATTTTGATATTGCCTTAACTGACACCAAAATCAAACAACCATATTCTCCTGTAATCGGGTAAGAAAGAAATTTTTATAACTTTCACCGAGAGGAATTCTGGTGTTCGCGATAAATACTTGAGTTTTACTGATTGAGGAAATGTGCTCTATTGAAATAATAAACGACTTATGCACTCTCGAAAATCGTGAGCTGGGAAGGACATTGGCAAACTTTTTCAATGAATTTCTGACTATATAAGGTTTAATATTTTTAGTTGTAAAAATTTTAATATAATCCTTGAGGCCTTCTATATACAGAATTTCATCCACATTAATTTTTGTAATCCCATTGTCGGTTTTTGTTAATATGAAATTGTCGTATGAGTTAATTACAGGCTGGTCAATAATTTTGAAATTATCAGATCTGATTTTTCGCAATTCAAAAATTTCATTCGCCTTCTGAACTGCTTGCATAAATCGCTCCAGTTTAAGGGGTTTAACCAGGTAATCAACTGCATCGATGTTAAAAGCATCGGCTGCGCTGCTTACATCAGAAGAAGTAAAAATTAGCATCGGCCTGTTAATCAAACTTTTTGCGAATTCAATACCTGGGATCGATGCCAGTTTGGTATCAATAAAAATCAGGTCAATGTTCTCTGCCTGGATCTTATTTATCGCATCACCCGGAGTTAAACATGACGAACGTAGCCGCAACTGGGGCATTTGTTTAATAAGTTCAATAAGCTGACTCTGATCTGAGATACTGCCGTTTAATATGATACAATCCATAATTTCTCTCTTCTTGTTTTCCGAAGCCGATTTAATAATGAATACAGGTGAAACAAGATTTACCCTACTTTTTTATCCATTTTTTAAAACAGATTTTACTGACATCTTTTTGTATGTAACAGGTTCAGATACCTCATATTCAGCATTGAGGTTATACCGGGCATAATCATCCTGCATAACAATATGAACATCACCCGGTTCCTTTCGTGTAGATAGTGTTACCAGGCAAATTGCCATCCAGATATTTCCTTCATCGGTTAAAACCAGTGGTGTAAGTTTATGGTTTGGTAATGAACCACAAACCTGTTAACGGTAGCAAAAAAGGTAACCCCTTTAACCTTGTGTTTTATAACATGTTTAATAAATGTTGACATGAAGTATCGGGTATTGTTGAGGATTCGTGATATATGATTTTTGTCATGTTTTTTTTGTGAATATTTTGCTTTAAATTTATTGCAGGTTAATCAAAACATTACCAGCACTAAATCAGGATTTAAAAATGCGTAGTTTATTTTTACCCGACATAGCACCCACCGGAACCAAACCCCTTAAAATTTTAACTGCTTCAAAGAATAATAACTCCACGCCAGATTATTGGTTGGTTGGCCGACAATTATTTATGCCTTTTTTTGTACCCTTATGGTACATGTTTGTAAAATTGATTTGAATAATGAACTGAAGAATAAACAATCTTAACAGTATGGAAATTATTAAAACCCAAAGCCTGCTGGTAGTAGATGATATGGAAAAATACAGGAATCTTAATAAAAGAAGAATTGAAAATAGCCGGTAACTGCCGGCCCAACAAAAAAACCTGCAGGCCGGAACCGGGGGCCGGCAGCAAGAAAAATAGCACCCGGAGAAACAGGGAACTCAATCAATACTGAGGGGGCGGAGCTGTGAAAAGACGGAACTATGCTGAAATAATGGAACGCACCCACCGGGAAGATAACGGGATTTTAAAAAAATGGTTTTCTTCCATGTTTTACCGCATCATTAATAAACTTTCAACGGTAAAATTCCGGCACAGCGCCTCCGATTTTTTTCTTGTATCGAGGCAGGTGGCCGATAATTTAAGGACAAATAAAATAATTAGGGAATGTTGTAATTTAAACTGAAAAAAGAGATAATGATAGTAGAAAGACAAAATAACGAAATAATTGTCCGGTTCAAAGCCGGAATAAAAGCATCGAAAATACAACCTATCCTCGATTATTTGAAATATGAAGAACTGACCCTAAATTCTGACGCTGACAATAACGATGTTGACAGACTGTTAAAAAAGATCAAAAAGGGAAGGTGGGAGAGAATCCAAAAAGAGATTGGTTGGGATGACTAAGATTGTTGTCGACTCATATATAATTTTCAGTGCTATTTTAAACACAAACAGCCGGGTTGCACAAATTATTATCAATGGAACCAGATATTATAAATTCTTTGCCCCGCAGTACGTCAGGCACGAAATTTTCGAACATAAGGATAAACTAAAGAAAACAGCAAAGCTCTCAAATGATGAATTTGTCAATATCTACGAACTTATTATCAGGAATATTACCATCTTAAATCATACACTTGTGCCAAAAAGAAATTATCAACAAGCGATGGAAATTTGTGAATCCATTGATATTGATGATACTGCATTTGTTGCTGTTGCCAGTTATGTTGGTGGAAATCTTTGGACAGGCGATAAGTAATTAATAAAAGGGTTGATTGATAAAAATTTTAAACGTTTGGTAACGACTGATGAATTATATCTTGATTTTATTCAGAAAACAGGTACTAAATAAAATAGTTGTTTTGTATTAGCATAAAAAACCTTTTCTGGAGAAAGAAAGATAATTTATATTATTAACGATTTCAACAACCTCGTTTCGCGCAAAAACAAACCGCTAACGGTTCGTACCTACCTGAAGGCGTTCAACCCAAAAATTATTCCGATAACTTTAAACAATACCCTCGTTAAAATAACGCCTGATTAAAACAAAAGCCGCTAATTAACAGGAAATTAGCGGCTTTTGGTGTGCCCAGGACAAGAATCGAACTTGCACGGCCTAAAACGGCCACAAGGCCCTCAACCTTGCGTGTCTACCAATTCCACCACCTGGGCAAATAATTTTTTCAAAAAACGCGACTGCAAAACTATAAAATTTCTTTTAATCAAAACCGTTTTCTTGAAAAATGTTACTGCCTTACCGCTCATATTCTTCTTCGAAACGGGTTTTTACGATGGTGCCGTTTTTTATCGTAAAATAATAGCGCTCGGTTTTGGTCACTTTTGGAGTGATAATCGGGTCGAGTGTTAATTGTCCCTGGCCTATTTCCGTACTTTCCAGTTCTTCGGTTTTTTCAAAAATATAAATTTTTTCACCTTCCGTTTCAATTATTGTGGTTGGTTCTCCAAATGTTTGTTCTGCTGCCGAAATGGGCTTGTCAACAAACGCTTTGCGGAGTTGCCGCTGCGTACCGCACGAAACTGAAACAATGAATATCAGGATGATAAAAACTATCTTCTTCATGAATAATTTTTTTCCAAAGTAACCAGAAATTTTTTACCTGAAGAGCTGATTTAAATAATTTTAACTATTTGGGTGTTGAAAACAAATGATTTCTTGACATTCAGGCAGGCCTGCTGCTTTTGAATATTTTTTATCTTTGTCGCGTGTTATGCAACATGTTCATTATCAAAAATTAGCCGCAACATGATTCAATTTTTTAAAACTTCAGGCGAAAGTATAATCGCTGTCGATGTCATTCTTCCATTAAGTCAGAACGACATTGAGAAATTAACCTGGCTGTTTTCGGAAGCCAAATACATCAGGGAGGAAAAACTGGAGGGCTGGTTTGCAGGCCCCCGGAAAGAGATGCTCACCCCATGGAGCACCAATGCCGTGGAAATTACCCAAAACATGGGAATTAAGGGGATTGTGCGCATCGAGGAATTTTTCGCTGTTGAAGATGAAAATGCTGAATTCGACCCGATGTTGCAGGCCATCTATAACAACCTGGATCAACACATTTTTATTATCGATAAGCAACCCGATCCTATTTTGGAAATTGATGATATTGCAGCCTATAATGAACAGGAAGGACTTGCACTGAGCGCCGAAGAAGTTGATTACCTCAATTCTGTGTCGAAAGCAATGGGGCGCCCACTGACCGACAGCGAAGTTTACGGATTTGCACAAGTAAATTCGGAGCACTGCCGCCACAAAATATTTAACGGCACGTTTATCATCGACGGGAAAGAGATGAAATCTTCACTTTTTCAGATGATTAAAAAGACATCGAAAGAAAACCCCAATAAAATTGTTTCGGCTTACAAAGACAACTGTTCGTTTGTGCAGGGGCCGGTGGCACAGCAGTTCGCGCCCAAAACGCAGGATAACTCAGATTATTTTGAAGTAAAAGATGTTGAAACCGTGCTTTCACTGAAAGCCGAAACACATAATTTTCCTACCACGGTAGAACCTTTTAATGGTGCATCGACCGGAACCGGAGGTGAAATTCGCGACCGGATGGGCGGGGGAAAAGGTAGTTTCCCGGTGGCCGGAACTGCAGTTTACATGACTTCCTATCCACGCACCGAAGCCGAACGTCCGTGGGAGCAGGCAACCGAAGAGCGCGACTGGTTGTACCAGACTCCTGAAGAAATATTAATCAAGGCTTCAAATGGTGCCAGCGATTTTGGAAACAAATTCGGGCAGCCGCTCATCGCCGGTTCGGTGTTGACTTTCGAACATTTTGAAGCATTCAAAAAATACGGCTACGATAAAGTAATTATGCTGGCCGGTGGCATCGGTCACGGCAATAAAAAAGACAGCCTTAAAGACGATCCTGAAAAAGGAGATAAAGTGATTTTATTAGGCGGCGATAATTACCGCATCGGAATGGGCGGGGGCGCTGTTTCGTCGGTGGCAACCGGCGAATTTGAAAATGCCATTGAACTGAACGCCGTGCAACGCGCCAACCCGGAAATGCAAAAACGCGTTTACAATGCCATTCGCGCGCTGGGAGAATCGGATAACAATCCGATTATTTCGATTCACGACCACGGGGCTGGGGGACACCTGAACTGTCTTTCTGAATTGGTTGAAACAACCGGCGGTAAAATTGATACGGCAAAGTTACCAGTGGGCGATCCCACGCTTTCGCAAAAAGAAATAATCGGGAACGAATCGCAGGAGCGAATGGGGCTTGTAATGCAACCCGAAAATGTGAAATTGCTGAAACGCATTTCGGAACGTGAGCGGGCACCAATGTATGAAATAGGAGAGACCACCGGCGATATGCAGTTTACTTTTGAAAACTCGAAAACCGGCGAAAAACCCATCGACTGGCAACTGGGTTACATGTTTGGGAACCCTCCAAAAACAGTGTTGGAAGATACAAGCGAAAATCCTGATTTTGAGGATTTGCAATACAATCCGGATGAAATAAATTTGCTGGTTGAAAATGTGATTCAACTGGAATCGGTTGCTTGCAAAGATTGGCTTACCAACAAAGTCGATCGTTCGGTAACCGGCCGGATTGCCAAACAACAGGGAGCCGGGAAATTGCATTTACCGCTGAATAACGTGGGTGTCATCACGCTCGATTACCAGGGAAAGGCGGGGATTGCCACCTCAATCGGTCATGCACCGGTGGCGGGATTGGTGGATGCACCCGGCGGTTCAATTTTGTCGATTGCAGAAGCACTCACAAATATTATCTGGACACCAATGACCGATAAAATCCGCAGCGTTTCATTGAGTGCCAACTGGATGTGGCCGGCGAAAAATCCGGGAGAAAATGCACGGATTTACCACGCCGTGGAAGCTGCCAGTGATTTTGCCTGCGCGCTGGGTATCAATATTCCGACCGGAAAAGATTCCATGTCGATGACCCAGAAATACAAAGACGATGTGGTTTACGCTCCCGGAACAGTTATTATCTCTGCTTCGGGCGAAGTTTCGGATGTGCGGAAAACAGTGGAACCGGTGTTGGTAAACGACGAATCAAAGGAAATTCTTTTTATCGATTTTTCATTCACTGAACGCGCTTTGGGCGGAAGTGCTTTTGCGCAGTCAGTTAACAAAATAGGGAAGAAAGCCCCCAATGTAACCAATCCCGGAAAATTTGTTGCGGCTTTTAATACCGTTCAAAAATTAATCGAGGAGGAGCTGATTCTGGCCGGTCACGATATTGGTTCTGGCGGTTTGATTACCTCTTTGCTCGAACTTTGTTTCAGCGGTAACAAGGGAGGAATGAAAGTTAATCTTGATGGATTTGATGAACAGGATGCTGTAAAAATTCTATTTAGTGAAAATCCGGGAATCATCATTCAATGCGCTGATAATGAAAAAGTAAAAGAACAACTAATAGAAAATGAAGTGGGTTTTATTTTGCTTGGCAATTCGGTTCCTTACCGGAAAGTGAGAATATCACATTCAGGAAATGAAACCGATTGTGATATCGATTCGCTGCGTGATTTGTGGTTCAAAACTTCGTATCTGCTCGACCGGAAACAGAGTGGAAAAGACCTGGCGCTCGAACGTTTCAAAAATTACAAAAAGTTTGAACTGGATTACGATTTCCGCGGTTTTTCAGGCGTTGCAGCCGATTTTGGAATCAATATGGACCGTCGCGAAAAATCGGGAATTAAAGCCGCCATCATCCGCGAAAAAGGAGTGAACGGCGATCGCGAAATGGCTTACGCGATGTACCTTGCCGGAATGGATGTGAAAGACGTGCACATGACCGATTTAATTGCCGGGCGCGAAACGCTCGAAGACATTAATATGATTGTTTTCGTGGGTGGATTTTCCAACTCCGATGTACTCGGTTCGGCCAAAGGCTGGGCCGGCGCATTCAAATACAACGAGAAAGCGCGCATCGCACTCGAAAATTTTTACAAACGCGAAGATACGCTCAGCCTGGGCGTTTGCAACGGCTGCCAGCTTATGGTGGAACTCGATTTGGTTTACCCTGAGCACAGCATCAAACCGCGCATGGAACACAACGAGTCGCACAAATTTGAATCGGCATTTTTGAATGTAGATATTTTGGAGAACCAATCGGTGATGCTGGGCAACATGGAAGGCATGAAACTGGGAATTTGGGTGGCACACGGTGAGGGTAAATTTTACCTGCCTTTCAACGAAATGGAATACCACATCCCAATGAAATACAGCCACGATGAATACCCGGCAAATCCAAATGGTTCACATTTTTCAACCGCAGCAATTTGCTCAAAAGACGGCCGCCACCTGGCCATGATGCCCCACCTTGAAAGAGCGTTTGTTCCGTGGCAGTGGGCCAATTATCCCGCCGACCGGAAAAAAGATGAGATTGCCCCGTGGATTCAGGCTTTTGTGAATGCCAGGGATTGGATTTTTGAGAAATTATAATATCAATATTGCAGGCCGAAATGAAATGTTAACCGGCCTGCAATAAATTTTTCAAGAGTCATTCCGTACTTTTTGTACCTCTTCTTTGGTCACTCCTGAGGCGTTGTTGCTAAAACTTTTCCGTATGTAAGTCAGCACATCGGCAATTTGTTTGTCCGACAAATGGGAGTGCGGCGGCATGAGGCTGTTGTAAACTTCCCCCTTTACTTTAATTTTTCCCGACAATCCTTCCAACGTAATTTTTATCAGCCGTTCTTTGTCGCCTGTAACCCAATCGGTGTCAATTAACGGTGGGTGCATCCCCGGAACTCCTGAACCATCGGCCATGTGGCAGGCCAGACATACAGAGTTGTACACCTTTTTCCCGGGATGACCGGACATGTCATTCGAAGTTGATTTTTTTTCAACCGTTGCCTTCCGGGAGGTTGGTTCTGTCGGTTCTGATTGTTGCTGGCCTGAGTTGCCTTTAACGCCACAGGCACTTAAAGCAACAGCCAGTAGCAAAACTGCAATTTTGTTGATTTTCATTTTTTTCATTTTTTATGAATGGATAATTCTCCAGACTTTTCCTTTGTTACTGTCAACTACGTAAAGCGAACCATCGGGGCCTTGTGCCAGTCCGCAAGGCCTGTACTCCGCGTCGCTTGTGCTGTTAACTGGTTCTGTGCCTGCAAATCCGTCGGCAAAAATTTCCCAGTCGCCCGACGGATTTTCCCCATCAAATGGAACGGAAACGACAAAAAATCCTTTCTGTGGCTCCGGTGCCCGGTTCCACGACCCGTGAAAAGCGATGAATGCCCCGTTCTTATATTTTTCGGGAAACATATCTCCGGTATAGAAAAGCAAATCGTTGGGTGCCATGTGACCAGGAAAGGCCATGATGGGGTCCTTTTTGTTTTCGCAACGTTCACGGGCTGTTTTGTCTCCCCCGTATTCGGGAGCAAGAACTTTACTGTCCTGAAGCTGGTCATAGTAGCAATAGGGCCAGCCAAAATCGGATCCTTCGGTTACCAGGAAAAATTCCTCTGCCGGAAGTTCTGCACTTTCTTCGGTGGTGTACATTTCCGGAAAAAACTGGTGCAGTTGATCCCGGCCATGCTGAACGGCATACAATTCACCCACCTGCTTGTTCCACCGCGTGGCAACGGCATGCCTGATTCCTGTTGCGTAACGTTCGCCATCTTCCAAATAGTGCTGGTTTAACATGTTTTCATCTACCTTCCATATTCCTCCGGCATAATCAAGAATAGGACATGGATCCATTCCCGGTGAGCCTTTGGTACGCATTTGTTCCATGCAGGCGTTTGACGGGGCACCAACAGTTACATACATGTTTCCTTGTCCGTCAAACTCTATTGGTTTGGCTTCGTGCTGGCCTTCCTGTGGAAACCCGCGGGCAATAAGTTCCCACGAATTGCCGGGTTTCAGCTCGCCTTCCTGCATTGGGTAACGCACTACCGCACTGTCGGTGCCAAAATAGAGGTATCCGTTGTGGAGCTTGATACCGGTACCTGTATGTTCTCCGGCATATTCAATAATATCGGCTTTCCCGTTGCCCGAAGTATCGCGCAAACAGGCAATTCCCCTGTTGCCGTCGTTCTGGCGCAGCGAAACGTAAATGTCGCCGTTTTCGTTCACTTCAATATGCCGTCCCCGGCCTACGTTATCGGCCACTACCAGTGCCGAGAATCCTTCGGGTAAGGTCAGCCCGCCGTTGTCGCTGTCGGGAATGAGTGTGTGATTTTCTGTTGCATTTTCCTGCCCGCATGAAACAGCGAACAAGGTCAGTAAAACAAAGTATGCTAATTTTTTCATTGCACTAATGTTTAAGTTCAGTTAAATGAACGTTGTAACCCGGTAAAAAGTTCAGAAAAACCGGATTGTTTCTGTATCGGTTTTTTCCTGCTGGTTTAACTGAAAACTGTTTCTTATTTTTGCTGTCTATTGCAAAAATTATGAATGAATATTTGAAGATAAATCATGAGTCTGAGGTTCCGAAATACAAACAGGTCGTTGATCTGGTCATTTCTGATATTGAATCGGGCATTTTCAAACAGGGACAGCGCATTCCTTCGATAAATGAAACCAGCGAAGAGTTGTTGCTGTCGCGCGATACGGTTGAGAAAGCGTATGTTTTTTTGAAAAAGAAAGGCATTTTATCGTCGGTTCGCGGGAAAGGATATTATGTAAATCAAACCAACGTGAGCAGGCAGCTCAAAGTGGCATTGATTTTTAATAAACTCAGTAATTACAAGAGAAGTCTCTATTATTCTTTCATTGAAACCCTGGGGAGCAAAGCCAGCGTTGACGTTTTCATATACAATTACGATTTGGAACAGTTTGCCAAAATTATTGTCAACCATGTTTCCAATTATGATTATTACGTTATTCTGCCGCATTTTAAAGACGAAAATGCCGATGTTGCCGGTGTTATCAGAAAAATTCCGGGCGAAAAAGTATTACTGATAGACCGGAACCTCGATACCCTGAAAGATTATCCAATAGTTTACCAGGAATATGAAAAAGACATTGAAACAGCATTGGCTTGTGGAATTGAACTCATCCGGAAATATAAACAGCTGAACCTTGTTTTTCCGAAAAATCAGTATTATCCCAGGTACATAATGCGTGGGTTTCAGATTTTTTGCCAGGTTAATGAGCTGGAGTTTTCGATTATTGATGAGTTAAAAGAGATGGATTTAAGAAAAAATGAGGCGTATGTAATTGTTGCTGATGATGATTTATACCGTTTCATAAAAATTTTGCAAGCAAAAGGTTGGACCCCGGGCCACGATGTGGGGATAGTGGCCTATAACGACAATCCGGTGAAAGAAATTCTGGAGGGCGGAATAACCACCATTTCAACCAATCATGATGAAATTGGGAGAACAGCTGCCGAGATGATTCTCACGGGCAATTTCCGGCGGATTAAAAGTCCGTTTGAATTTATAAAAAGGAAATCATTATGATGTAAAGGTTTTTTGTTGGAATTAACCCTGAAAGTATATAAACCTTCAGGGTTAATATTTTCGATTTCATTTTAAAAATCAGTGTAATCCCATTTTCCGCGATATGGACGGCCCACCATAAGGTTAGCATAGTCGTCGCCAACAAACTTTTCTTTTTCAGGATTCCACAGGAGCGGACGCCCGAGTTCATAAGCAATGTTGGTAACGTTACAAACCGAAGCGGTGCGGTGACCGGTTTCAACATCCGAAATGGGTTTGGTGCGGTTTTTCATGGCATCCACCCAATCCTGGTAGTGATTATCGCTGAAATAAACCCGTTCATCGGTTTCTTTTAATTTCGCTTTTGCAAGATCCTTGTTGGGAAAAGTGCGCAAAAAGCTGCGGCTTACTTCAATCCGTCCTTCGGTTCCGATAAACTGTACGGCATTGAAATCGCCCTCGCCGCCCCACTGTTTGTGGTTCATTCTTACACCATTTTCATAAACCATTGTAAGTCCGCTGTCCTGTGTCGGGTCGGCAGGTGGTAAAAACTGCACGGGACCAGATTCGTCCATACCGAGTGCCCACTGGGCAATATCGAACATGTGGGCACCCCAGTCGGTTATCAGGCCGCCACCAAAGTTCCGGTAACCACGCCACCAGGCCCACGGGCCGTCGGTGCTGAGAGGTGCCAAATCTTCGTGGTAACCACGGTAAAGCGATGGGCCAACCCATTCGTTCCAGTCGAGCCCCTCGGGTACCGGTTGTGTGGGCAAATCGCACTGTTTTACAGGTTCTCCAACACTCACGTTAACTTCTTTTATTTCGCCAATATAACCGTTACGAACTAACTCGACGGCATGGCGGAAATCGCGCCACGAGCGTTGCATGTTGCCGGTTTGAAACACGCGGTCGTACTTGCGGGTAGCATTTACCATGGCACGGCCTTCGGCAACTGTAAGTGCCAGCGGTTTTTCGCAGTAGATATCTTTCCCGGCTTTGGCGGCATCAGCAGCTATTTGCGCGTGCCAGTGGTCGGGTGTAACAATTACCACGGCATCCACATCGCTGCGATCGAGTAATTCGCGGTAATAATGGTAGTTGTCCACTTTTACGTTCAGGCCTTTGTCCGTATTTTTTTTGTTGGCCGATTCGATGAATTTGTTCAGCTTGCTGTCAAAAACGTCGCAGGCAGCAACAACGGCTGTTTCTTTACAGCCGCCAATACCATTGAGCAGAGTGTAAACTTGTTTCCCGGTTCCAATGAATCCCAGGTTAATACGATCGTTGGCAGCAACAAATCCTTTTCCGCCCATTACATGGCGAGGAATAATGGTTACAGCTGCTGCGCCGGCAGCTGCTTTTCCAATAAAGTTTCTTCGGTTCATCTTTGTCATTTTTTAGATTTAAGTGATTTTATAATGATTTAAAAATTCTCAATTGTCTGCGCGATTGGCATTTTTGGCACACCGGAAACCGGTATTAAACAGCGATGTTTCGTGCGAGTTCATCGAGCGGCCACTCACAGAGAAACTGTCTTCGCCATTCTGGTCGAAGAAAAAGGAACCGCTCCGGATGACTTTAATATTTGAGTCTTCGCGGAATGGTTCATTGCTTCCGGGATAAGGTTTGTACGTGTCAGCGCACCATTGCCACACATTCCCCCCCATATCGGTTACTCCGGCTTCATTTTCGCCAAAAGCCCCCACGGGTGAAGTAAACAGGTAGCCGTCTTTGGCTTCGGGGGCATCCAGCGATCCCTGCCAGGTGTTGGCAAAATATTCCCCGTTTTCGGACACTTCATTACCCCAACTAAATTTTTCTCCTGAGTTTTCTCCGCTTCGTGCGGCATATTCCCATTCGGCTTCAGTGGGCAGTCGTTTGCCGGCCCATTTGGCATAAGCCACGGCATCGTTCCAGCTCACGTGGGTTACCGGGTGGTTGTCTTCAGCATCGGGGCCAGTTGGTCCGAAAGGTTTGTTCCATGTTGCACCGGGCAATAATTCCCAGTTTTGCTTTTCGAGGTTAAACACCCCGGAATCGCCGAATTTTTCAGCTTCGGTTTTATAGGCGGTAACCTCAATAAATTGCCTGAACTGTGCGACTGTAACGGGTGTTTTATCGATGTAAAATGGTTCAACCGTTACTTCATGGACCGGTGCTTCGTTTGGCAGTCCGTTTTCGGATCCCATCAAAAAGGAACCGCCTTCAAAATAGATCATTTCACTTTTGGGGGTGGTTACCTGCATTCCTGAACTGTTGCTGGTTTCCGTTGAATTTGGAGGTATTTCTGTTTCGCCATTTACCGGCTGCTGTTCCTGAATTTTTTCTTCAGTGTTTTTATCTTTTTCTGATTTTCCTCCCGAACAGGATAACAGAGTCAATACAATTGTGAATAAAAATAGTTGTTTCATTTTTTTAATGATTGCACCCGTAAAAATGGGAGTTTTTACGGATTCAGCAAAAAGAAATGCATTTTTTGATGAAAATTTACGATCTGAGCACTTTTTTTTACGTTTTGATAATTCTTATACTACCTGAAATTGTATTTTAGAACATTCTTTATAACAAAAAAAATAACCATGAAAAAATTTACTTTTATTCCTTTCTTAATTGCTTGCGCACTATTTGTAAATGCTCAAAAAGTGGCCTTGCACGGCTCATCAGGTGTACAACATTTTACAGGGACCAGTGCATTTGTTTCCGCCTACGATGAATCTGTTTCAGGAGATACCATTTATTTGCCCGGCGGCGGCTTTACTGCTCCGGCGAATATCGACAAAATGTTATTGGTTTTTGGGGCCGGACATTATCCCGACTCCACCCAGGCTACGGCCAAAACATTTATCATCGGGAATATTACACTTTCCGATAATGCTGACGGATTTCGCCTGGAAGGTGCAGATATTAACGGCAGTATTCTTTTCGACAACAATGAAGCCGTTGATAATGTAATTATTAAGTATTGCAAAATTCTGGGCGACTTGAAAGTTCAGGGGGACTTAACGAATCCCACACTCAACCTAACTATTATAAACTGTGTGTTCTCAGGCTCTTATTTTATTCTTTCAAATGCCCAAAATGCCGGGGTGTTCAATTCAGTGATTCAAGGAAGGATACAATACAGTTATGGCAATTTGTTTGAAAACAATATCCTGATGTATTCTTACGGTGGTTCTACAGGCTACTACACTTTTTCGGGCGACAACAATACATGTAATAACAATATTTTCTTAAACGCCAGTGGCAGGTACTTTTCAGGAGTTTCCAATCAAATTAAGAACAATATTTTTATTACTACGGCAAACTTAGGCACTACACCCATTGAATCCGGCAACTACTATTCTGTTGCCCAGAATACTATTTTTATCAACCAGACAGGAAACGCTTTTAGTTATGAACACAATTACCACCTGCAATCACGGGATACCTATTTAGGCATTGACAATACCGAAGTTGGCCTTTACGGAGGAACACATGGCTACAAAGAGGGTGCGGTGCCGTCCAACCCGCATATTCAGATACAAAACATTGCCACCACCACCGATGCCGATGGTATCTTAAACGTACAGATTAAAGCAGCCGCTCAAGACCAGTAGTTATGAAAAAGATAAAATTAATAATATCGATTTTCATCTTTTTATTTTTCCTGGGGGCAGAAGCACAAACCAACCTCGAAAGCTACGAATATTGGTTCAACGGTGATTACGGCAACAAACAGGTGGTTGCTACCACACCGGCAACACAGCATCAACTGGAGCTCGATATTGATGCTTCGTCTTTACCCGACGGCGTAAATGTCCTCAACATCCGGTATAAAGATGAAAACAGTTTATACAGCTCTACTTTAAGCAAAGTATTTTATAAAAATACAGAAACCTTGGTGCTGGACAAAAAACTGCAGGCATACGAGCTTTGGTTTAATTCTGATTTCGGGAACAAACAGGTGGTCGCTATCACGCCGGCAACAGAGCATCAATTGGTAACCAATATGGATGTTTCAGACTTGTCCGATGGAGTAAATATCCTCAATATCCGCTACAAAGATGAAAACGGGTTTTACAGCAGCACGCTAAGCAAAGTATTCTATAAAAATACGGAGACCTTAGTGCCTAACAAGAAACTGACAGAATATGAGCTATGGTTCAATTCTGACTATGAAAACAAACAGAAATTTGCCATAACGCCGGCAACGCAACATCAACTGGTAACCGATATCGATGCTTCTGCTTTGCCCGATGGTGTTAATGTGCTGAATATCCGCTACAAAGATGAAAACAACAGATACAGCAGCACACTAAGCAAGGTATTTTTTAAAAGCGGAAGCGTACTCACCAACAACAAGATTACAGCCTACCGGTATTGGTTCGACGATGATTTTGAAAATGCTGTTTATACCACGCTGGAAACGCCGGTGGAAGAATATAGCCTCACGGATGATTTGGATGCCTCCGGTCTACCTGTGGGAGAACATACCGTGCATTTTCAGTTCCTCGATTCATACGCGATGTGGAGCGTGGTTACAACCGATAGCATCTCCAAATCGGCAATTCCATTGGCCGCTTTCTCTGTTTCAGGTTCAAATTTATGCTCAGGCAGCGCCGTTCAGTTTGTAAACGAAAGTATCGATACCGATACCTGGCTTTGGGATTTCGGGGACGGAACCACTTCAACCGACTTTGAGCCGGAACATATTTTTACGGATGCAGGCGACTATGTTGTGAGCCTGACGGCAACCGATTCGAAAAGCGGAAGTGAGAACTCCGTCACACAAACGCTAACGATAAACCCTGCCTATGAAACGGAAGAATCGATTGAAATTTGCGAGGGAGAAAGCTATGACTTTGGCGAAACAGCTTACACTGAATCCGGAGAATACACGCATACTTTCAACTCCGTGAACGGCTGCGACAGCTTGGTAACGTTAAACCTGCAGGTAAATCCGGGTTACGATGTAATGTATTCAGGAGATGATGCCATTCCCGATTACCTTGTAAACGAAACTTTCGAAGAAGTACCGCTTAATACTTTCCCCGACGACTGGGACATCCGGTATGCTGGCACTGATTCTAGTGACCACTATGTAGTAGATGACCCGGTGAAAAACGGGGGTCATGCATTAAAAGTTTCCGGTTCGGGTTGGGCGGCTAACCTCAGCAAACCGGTTGAAAATATACCCGACAACGTTGTTCTCGAAGGCTGGATGCGTGCTGAAAATGTCGTATCAGGCGGAAGGTGCGGACTGGGTATCGGAAATCCGGATGTTGGAGATTGGGGCGCCTATTGGGGCCGGGTGGAGTTTTACAACGGCAACCTCATCACATTTAATTACACCGGAAATGCCGGCGGATACGGAACACAATATATTTTACAACCTGCCTCGCCGAATACTTGGTACCATGTAAAAATGGAAGCCGACGCTGCTGCGGGAACCTACAAAGTATATATCGACGGCCAACAGGCCAGCTCTACCACGGGCGGATCAACTACCACAGAATTTCCTCTTTTAACCAGTATTTCAGCAACTTCGGTAGAATTGTACGGGAATGGGATGGTATATTTTGACGATATTAGAATGTACGAGAGCGGAAACCCGCCGGTAACAATTTGTGCATCGGAAACACCTTACGTATTTGGAAGTCAGGAATTAACGGAAAGCGGAATATATACCGAAACATTTCAAACAATTCATGGCTGCGACTCAGTGGTAACGCTCAATCTGATTGTCAATCCGGTTTATAACAGTACTGAGACAGCAACCATTTGCGAAGGAGAAAACTATGATTTTGGCGGAACAACTTACACTGAATCCGGTGAGTACTCACACACTTTCAACACGATTGACGGTTGCGACTCTACAGTGGTTCTGACATTAACAGTGAATCCGGTTTACAATCACACGGATGCACAGACAATTTGTGAAGGAGATACTTACGTATTCGGAACCCAGAATCTGACAACTCCCGGCGAATACACCGAAGTATTTGAATCGGTTGACGGTTGCGACTCTACGGTGGTCTTGACTTTAACAGTGAATCCGGTTTACAATCACACGGAAACAGCAACTATTTGCGAGGGGGAAAGCTATGACTTTGGCGAAACAGCTTACACTGAATCCGGAGAATACGAACATACTTTCACCTCGGTGAATGGCTGCGACAGTGTTGTTACATTAACGCTGACGGTGAACCCGGTATATGATGAAACTATTGAAGTGACCATCCATGAAGACGAATTGCCCTATATTTTTGGCGGAGAGAGTCTGAATGAGGGCGGCGTTTACACAAAAACCTTTACTTCGGTTGCCGGTTGCGACAGTACGGTTTCCGTCACACTGACGGTTTTGGAATATTCTGTGCCGGTTGCAGTTTGTAATCCCATTTCCATTTATTTGAATGAAACAGGGAATTACACGCTTTCATCAACCGACCTGGAAAATATAGCAGCAGGTTCCAGCGATGCCCACACCGCTTTTGCCGATTTGATTCTTTCGGCAACCCCGGGTACATTCACCTGTGCAGATGCCGGGAATGACGTGGATGTAATGGTGATTGTAACCAACGAAGATAATTATTCTGACACCTGTTATACAACTGTTTCTGTTGTAGATAATATAGCTCCGCAGGTCGATTGCCGCGATTTAGAGGTTTACCTCGATAAAAACGGCGAAGCTTTTATCGATGTAAATGAAATTTATGCCGATGCCTGGGATGCCTGTGGAATCAAAAGAATTTACACGCACAAGGAGGTTTTCACCTGTGATGATCTGGGCTACAACTATTTCTCCGTGTCTGTAACCGATTTCAACCAAAACAAAACTTCCTGCCTGAACGTCGTATCTGTTTTTGATACCATCAGACCTGTCTTCAGTACTGTGGGAGACATCGAGGTTGCGGCTCCTGAAGGAGAATGTAAGGCGAAGATCGATTATCCGGAAATTCCGGTCAGCGACAATTGCGGAGTAGAAAATCTGTTTCTGTACGAAGGACTTGGCCCGGACGGCGAGTTTCCGGTGGGAACCACTACGGAGCGCTGGGTGGCTGTCGATGCATCGGGCAACAGCGATACTCTGAGTTTTGAAATAACTGTTCTGATGAGTTACGCCGATCCTTTCATCAATCCCGTATCAGATGTTGAAGTTTTACAGGGAACAGAAATGGTATCTGTTCAGCTCTCAGGAATTTTTGGCGGAGCAGTTTGTGAAACACTTCCACTTGAATTCGCCCTGGAGTTTTCAAATGAAGAACTGGTTGATTCCTACAGCTTCGAACATGAATTGGGAGATGAAACGGGAACCCTGAAATTAACACTTGCAGATAATGTGTATGGGGAATCATTAATTACTGTGAAAGTTGTTAGCATTGAAACAGGAAAAGCATATTATACTGAATTTATACTGTTTGTGTCGAAGGTTAATCATCCTCCTTCCCTGGTTCAACATCCAGAAAATCTGGAAATGAACGCAGGTGATACATTGTCGGTGATTTTAAGTTCAGAAAAAGGTGAACTATTCGATGACAATGATGAGGGAGACAGTATCTCTCTTTCTTTAAGAGTGGAAGATGGAAGCACTTTGCCTGAATGGCTTAGTTTCAGGAACGATTCACTCATTGCGTATCCGGCAGTTTCAGATACGGGATGTTATAACCTGTTGCTTGTGGCCGCCGACTTGGATGGTGAGGAAGCTTTCAGTTCATTTACCCTGTGTGTAAGCTTTTCATCAGGTATTCAATTATTGGAAAATTTGGAAGTAAAAGTTTATCCCAATCCAACCTCAGGAAGAGTTTATGTTGATTTTTCAGAATACCCCGGACATAAAGCAGAGATTTTGGTTACCGATATACTGGGTAAAGTAGTTTTACGAAATACTCTTTACGTAGAAGAACGCCTTGAAATAGATTTGTCAGACAGGGTGACGGGAATTTATTTTTTGAAAATAATATTAAACGAAGATGAGGTTAACCGTAAACTAATTCTTGTTCGAGACCATTGATTGAATTTGGTTACAGCAGAAACACTCTCTTTTGATATTTTTGATGGTCGTCTGGTTAATAGCCAGACGACCTTTTCTATTAACCCATTCAGAAATTGTCAGGGTAAAATTTACGTCTGCTGTTTTTTATAATTAGGTAAATGGGTTTATCTTGCTGGTAGTTTTTAGTATATTTTTATAAGAATATGAAAAAGAGTTGTTTGGTTTTTCTTGTCAGTATATTATTCCTGTGCGCAGCCCTATTCCTTACAGGTCAGCATAAAAAACCAACCCGATAACCCTGTGGCATTGGGAAGTATCAGGGGCGATAAGTTTACGCCGGTGGATACGCTGGAACTTCAGCAAGTGGAGGGCAGTTTGCCTGTTGAAAACAATTTGGATTCGCAGGGTTCTATTCATCAGGTGACTTCGAGTCACCAGATGAAGCAGGTCAGTTGGCAGTTTCCGGCCAATGCAACTCCCGGAATGTACCGCCTTGTTTTTGGGCAAACGGCTTACGCAAAAGTGATGGGTGAACCGCCACAGCAACTCGATTTTATTTTCAACAAAGGGGATATTGTTTTCTGGGCCAGCTGGTGCCCTCACTGTGTTGAATTGTTGCCCCGCATTAAAACCTGGTTGCGGCAATTTAACCCCGGCAACTTTGAAATTATAGCCATATCGCTCGATACTTCTGAAAGAGAGTGGAAAAATGCCGTTGCTGAAGCAGGATTCGAAGAGTTTTATAATCTTTCGGACCTTAAAATGTGGGATGGTAAAGTTGCTAAAGACTATAACATTTTTGCCACGCCCACTATGTTTTTAATCGATGCAAACCGGAAAATTCTGGCCAAACCGGAAACCTTTGAAGAGTTACTGGAAAATGCTGATCGGTAACTGAAAGTCTGCATAATCCAAATAAAAATCCGGAATGTGGAAATTTAATGTAAAATTGTATTTTTGACAAAAACTATATTTTAGATGCAATTTTAATTTTAAACCGATAACTAACAGACCCGGAAATGAAACTTACAATTATCGACATTGTCATAATTTTTGCCTACCTCCTTGCCACCGTTTTTATTGGCCTCATTCTTAAAAAAGTAGCCCAGAAAAGCAAAGCCAACTACCTGCTGGGCGGAAATAAACTACCCTGGTACATGCTCGGCCTTTCCAACGCTTCGGGTATGTTTGATATTTCGGGCACCATGTGGCTGGTAACACTACTGTTTGTTTATGGGCTGAAAAGTATCTGGATTCCCTGGCTGTGGCCGGTTTTTAACCAGATTTTTCTGATGGTTTTCCTGAGTATCTGGCTGAGGAGATCGAAGGTAACTACCGGTGCCGAATGGATCAACACCCGTTTTGGCCGCCGGCGCGACAGCAACCTGTCGCACGGGGTTGTGGTGGTTTTTGCGCTGATTATGTGTCTTGGCTACCTCGCCTATGGATTCATCGGGCTGGGAAAATTTGTCATGATTTTTATCCCGTGGGATGTGGTGGCACCTTACATTCCGTTTGAAGTTCCGCTGGAATACGTACCCCATATTTACGGAATTGCCTTTACGCTGTTCGCGGTATTCTACGCCGTTTTGGGCGGTATGTCGAGTATCGTGTGGGCCGATGTGCTGCAATACGTTATCATGACTGTTTCTGCAATTTTCATTGGTATCCTCGCTATGAAAGCCATGGCGGTGGAAACACTGGAAGTTCCCGATGGCTGGCACTCGCCGTTTTTCGGTTGGGAACTCGACCTCGACTGGCGCGGCACCATCGATGAGGTGAATGCCAAAATTGCCAGCGACGGTTATTCACTCTTTTCCATCTTTTTTATGATGATGGTTTTTAAAGGTGTCCTGGTATCACTGGCCGGACCGGCACCCACCTACGATATGCAGAAAATTCTTTCCACAAAATCTCCCAAAGAAGCTGCTAAAATGAGCGGGTTTGTTTCAGTAGTACTGATGCCGATACGTTACTTTATGATTGCCGGTTTTGCCATTCTCGGGTTGTTGTATTACGACCGGCTGAACCTGATGGTGGCCGGCCAAATCGATTTCGAGCAGATTTTGCCGTCGGCCATTTCAGAATTTGTGCCCATCGGTTTTATGGGACTGCTGCTGGCCGGGTTGCTGGCGGCGTTTAATTCCACTTTTGCCGGCACGCTAAATGCTGCCCAGGCTTATCTTGTGAATGATATTTACCTGCGCTACATTAAACCGGGCGCGTCGAACATTGAAACCCGCAACATGAATTACATTACCGGAGTTTTAGTGGTTATTGTCAGCATCATTTTCGGTGTTTTTGCGCAGGATGTAAACAGTGTGCTGCAATGGATTGTGTCGGCGCTTTATGGTAGTTACGTGGTTTCAAACGTACTGAAATGGTACTGGTGGCGGTTCAACGGGTACGGCTATTTCTGGGGAATGGTTACCGGGTTGATTCCGGCCCTCATTTTTCCCTATGTTTTTTCTGAAACGCTCGATTTATACTACTTCCCGTGGTTGCTGTTCATCTCGATTGTCGGTGCGCTGCTCGGAACATTTCTTACCAAACCAACCGACGAGGAAACACTCAAAGAGTTCTACCGGAATGTAAATCCCTGGGGATTCTGGGGACCAATAAAACGTAAAGTGATGGCCGAAGATCCCACGTTTGTTCCCAATAAAAATTTCAAGCGCGACATGCTGAATGTGTTGCTGGGCACCATCGCGCAAACCGCATTGGTAGCACTGCCCATATACATTGTACTGAAAGAAACACTGCCCATCTGGATAACTATTATTGTTACCCTGATTTGCGGATTTATCCTGAAAAAAACATGGTGGGACAAGCTGCCGGACAGGTAGAAACAGAAATAACAAACATAAATCGGAAGATTGTATTTTGAAATTTGAGATTTGAAATTTAGACAGATATGGTTCCTTCAAAAAAAGAGTTTAAAAAGCAACTGGAAAAACTGCAAAAGCGGCATGAAAAGTTGTTGACGAAAAAGAACAAACCGCGAAAAAAAGCATTCAACGGAATTTATACGCGCTACAAACGTCCCATTTTAACCGGAAATCATGCTCCGTTGGAGTGGAGGTTTGATTTGAATTACGATAGCAACCCGTTTTTGATGCAGCGGATTGGAATCAACGCGGCATTTAATAGCGGTGCCATATACCTCGATGGAAAATATTTGCTCGTAGCCCGCGTGGAAGGCTGGGACCGCAAATCGTTTTTTGCCGTGGCCGAAAGTCCGAACGGAATTGATAACTGGCGGTTTTGGGAACGGCCCGTTACCATGCCCGAAACGGATGCCCATGACACTAATTTGTACGACATGCGGGTGGTTAAGCACGAGGATGGCTGGATTTACGGAGTTTTTTGCGCCGAACGAAAAGATCCTTCGGCACCAAAGGGCGACACCTCCATGGCCACTGCCAGCGGCGGGATTGCCCGCACCAGAGATATGGTCAACTGGGAGCGTTTGCCCGATTTCATTTCGCACCACGGGCAGCAACGGAACCTGGTGTTGCACCCTGAATTTGTAGATGGTAAATATGCTTTTTATACCCGTCCGCAGGATGGCTTCATCGAGGTTGGTGGCGGTGGCGGCATTGGCTGGGCCCTGGTTGACGACATCAGCAAAGCCGAAGCACCACACGAAGAAATCATCGATGAGAAAGTGTATCATACCATAAAAGAACTGAAAAACGGACAGGGACCGGCACCGATGAAAACCGATAGGGGCTGGCTGCACCTGGCACATGGTGTGCGCGCCTGTGCGGCCGGATTGCGTTACGTATTGTACATGTTTATGACCAGCCTCGAAGACCCGTCGAAAGTGATTGCACGGCCCGGCGGTTATTTTATGGCACCGGAAGGGGAGGAGCGCATCGGCGACGTTTCAAACGTTTTGTTCTCCAATGGCTGGATTCGAAACGAAAAGGATGAGGTTTTTATTTATTACGGCTCATCCGATACGCGGATGCACGTGGCCACATCTACCATCGAAAGGCTGGTGGATTATTGTTTGAATACACCGGAAGACGGATTGCGTTCGGCAGAGAGTGTGAAGAAAATTAATGAGCTGATTGACAGGAATGGGAAGAAGTGATCAGTGATCAGTCGCAGTAGGCAGTGAAGAGAAACGAACAGTGAACGGTAAAAATGGGGAGAAGCAGGGAGATGGGAGCTCGAAGAAGGGATAAGACGCAGTTGGTACATCCGAGCGTCTTTCCTATTAACCAGTGACAGATGACCAATGACGGATGATCTTTGAAACCTGGAACCGGTAATTAGCAACGAGAAGTCTGTAACATTTTTAAACAGAATTCACTAAAAAATTGGAAAACGTAAAACACTTCTTACTTTTGGAGAAATATTAAAATTATGGGAAAAACTTACAACTGGGCCGTTTTAGGCTGCGGGCATATCGCCAAAAAATTCAGTAATGATTTAAAATTGCTGCCCAATGCAAATTTGTATGCGGCTGCATCGCGCGATTTTCAAAAAGCAAAGGATTTTGCCGGCGAATTTGGATATGAAAAAGCCTACGGCAGTTACGAAGAAATGGTGAACGACCCGGAAGTTGACGTGGTGTATGTTGCCACGCCTCACTCGCACCACCACGAACACGCGTTGCTTTGCCTGGAAAACCAAAAGGCAGTTTTGTGCGAGAAAGCCTTTGCAATGAACCGCAATGAAGCCTCGGAAATGATTGCCGCCGCACAAAAAAACAATACTTTTTTAATGGAGGCATTCTGGACCATGTTTCAGCCGAGTTTTAACAAGGCTATGGAAGTTATCAAATCGGGTGAGTTGGGTGGACTGAAAACGGTTCGTTCCGACTTTGCATTTAACGGAGTTTTCGATCCTCAAAAACGGCTTTACAATGTAAAACTTGGTGGCGGGTCGCTGCTCGATATTGGAATTTACCCGGTATTTGCCGCGCTCACTTCGCTGGGGAAACCCGAAATCATAAAAACATTTGCCGATTTTGCATCAACTGGTTCGGAGGAAACTATCAGCATGATTTTCAAATATAAAAATGGCGAAATGGCCAGCCTCACTTCCAGCTTTGCTTCTTTTTCGCCCACACAAACTGAGTACTGGTGCGAAAATGGCTACCTGGTTTTGAATCCCAAATGGTATGTGCCTACAAATATTACCGTTTGGAAAAAAGGTGAAGAGCCTGTGACTTATCCGTCGGAGCACAAGGAAGGTTTTGGTTACCAGTACGAAGCTGCCCACGTGATGGAATGTATAGATGCCGGTAAAATTGAAAGCGATAAAATGTCCTGGCAAATGAGCCTCGACCTGATGGAGACACTGGACAGGATTCGTATCGATGCCGGGATATTTTTTCCTGATCACGATAAAAATTTATTCTACTCTCATGAATTTAAATAAGTTTAAAAAAGAGTTTGAAAATGAGCTCACCGACAACATCCTGAACTACTGGGCAAAAGAAGTTTATGATCCGAAACGGGGAACCTTTTTCGGGCGGATTACCAACAAAGGTGAGAAATTTCAGGAAGCGCCGCTTTCTGCAGTTTTTGTTACGCGAATTATGTGGACTTATGCTGCGGCTTACCGCTATTATCCAACAGCTGTTTACCAAAAAATGGCCGATGAGGCATTTCGTATTTTGAAGGAATCGTTTTGGGACCCGGTTAACGGGGGAATTTACTGGAGCGTAAATCCTGACGGCACACCCGTGGATACCAAAAAACAGTTTTATGCCGAAGCATTTTTCATTTACGCACTTTCCGAATATTACCTCACTTTTAATGATGAAACGGCGAAGCAAATTGCTGAGTCGATGTTCATGCTGATGGAAAAATTTGCTTTCGACAGTGAATTTGGCGGATATTTCGAGGCCAAAACTGCCGACTGGGAAGAGACCGATGACCAGCGGCTGAGCCCCAAAGAACTGAACGTGAAAAAATCGATGAACACACACCTGCACATTCTCGAAGCCTACACCAACCTGTACCGGATTTGGAAAACCGAAGAGTCGGAAAAGCAGCTGCGCCATCTCATTCGTATTTTTCTCGATAAAATTATTGATGCGGAAACTTATCATTTTTACCTGTTTTTCGATGCCGACTGGACCGTGCGTTCCGACATCGATTCCTACGGGCACGACATTGAAGGAAGCTGGTTGCTTTGCGAGGCTGCCGAAGTTTTGGGCGACAAGGAACTGATTGAAGAAGTGGAGAAAGTGGCGATCAAAATGGCTGAGGTAACTAAAAATGAAGGCCTGGATGAAAACGGCGGATTGTATTACGAAAAAGCTGGTGAGCATTTGATGGAACAGTTCGACTGGTGGCCGCAGGCAGAAGCAGTAGTCGGGTTTTTTAATGCCTGGCAACTGACCGGCGAGGAAAAATACCTCGGACTCACCCGGCAAAGCTGGGATTTTATTCAGAAATACATTATCGACTCGGAAAATGGGGAGTGGTTTTGGGGAGTTGATGCTGAACTGAAAACCCTGCCCAATGACAAAGTAAACGGCTGGAAAGCGCCGTACCACAACAGCCGGATGTGCATGGAAATGATGCGAAGAATTGCACAGGATTGAGAAAAGAGCTTGTTGGAAAAATGAATGGTTGAAGTTACATACAATGAGAAAACTTTTGGTCAATTTGCGGTTGTTACTGCATTTTCAGTAATAAACACAGGGTGTAAAACAACACAAACGACAGTGGGTACAACTACAATTAACGAACTCGATTTGGACAGGTACCTCGGAAAGTGGTACGAAATTGCCCGGTATGATCACTCTTTTGAGCGTGATTTGGGTAGAGCAAAAAACGTAAATTTAAAAAGAACAGTTCTGTTTTACCGGTCATTGCATTTTTTGTAGTAATTCTTCTCCTGAAATAAACCCGTATTTCCGGAAAATTTCGTTTCCCTGCTTATCGAGAATCAGGTGGGTGGGGACTGCCGAAATCCCTAAATATTTCATCACATTCTGGCTGTTTGCGTTCATTACACTCAGCACAACGACATTTATTTTTTCGCCCGGTGTGTTTTTTACTTTTTCCAGTTCAGGTTCCATTTGTTTGCAAATGGTGCATCCGGTTGATTTGAATTGCAGCAGCGTGTATTCAAAATTTTTATTGTTTTTCGTGTAGTTGAAAAGTGAATCCACCCACCGTTCACCAGAAAGTACTTCCGTACTGTCGTTTGATTCCCTCATTTTTTCAGAAATAAAGTTGTTCAGGTTGTCTTTCATGAAATAACCCAGCAGCAAAAACGCAACCAGCAATGATGAAAGGATAACAGTAAGATTTTGTTTTTTCATTTTCAGAACCGTTTTCACAAAGTTAAAATTTTTGAAGCAACAAATTTTGAAACTCCAAAGGATTAAGCCCCGAAATATTCTTTCAATTCATTTTTATACGCAATATTTGTAAAATGCCAAAAGTAAATAAAAACCTCACCGAGGGAAATATTGGCAGGCAGTTGACAAGCCTTACCTGGCCCATGTTGCTGGGGCTGGCAGGCATGGTGATTTTTAACCTGGTTGACACTTATTTCATTGGGCGGCTGGGGGTACAGCAGCTGGCAGCCATCGGGTTTTGTTTCCCGGTTATCATGTTTGTGAATAGTCTGTCCCACGGAATTGGCATTGGAACTTCTTCGCTGGTATCGCGCAACATTGTGAGTACCAGGCGCGAAATTGTGCGCCGGATGGCCAGCCGTGCGGTTTTTCTGGGCGTTATTGTCGTTGTGGTATTTGTTATTTTCGGGTTGTTGACCATCAAACCTTTATTTACCGCCCTTGGAGCTGCTCCCGAAATCCTGGGATACATCAACGATTACATGAGCGTGTGGTATTACGGGGTGGCAGTTGTAATCGTACCCATGATTGGAAACAGTATTGTACGTGCCACAGGCGACACTTTTTACCCCGGAATGCTTATGGTTATAGCGGCAATTGTGAATGCAGTTCTCGACCCGTTGCTGATTTTTGGCATCGGTCCGTTTCCTGAAATGGGCATAAAAGGTGCTGCCCTTGCTACAGTTATTTCAAGAGGCTCCAGTCTGATTTTTATTCTGTATATCCTCATTCGCCGCGAAAATTTGCTGACCCGTAACATTGGCCGCATTTCCGAAATCGTGAAAACCTGGGGAGAAGTGTTGTACATTGCAGGTCCTGCAAGTTTGGCGTTGCTGATTACTCCCATTTCGCTCGGACTGATTACCCGCATTATTGCCGGTTTTGGCGAAGAGGCAGTGGCAGCTTTCGGTGTGGCATCGCGTGTTGAAACGTTTGCACTAATGATGATTTCAGCGCTCGGTTCGGTGATGATAATTTTTATGGGGCAGAATATCAGTCAGCGTAAATTTTCCCGAATTTTCCAGGCGCTAAAATACGCAGGGATTTTTTCCCTGAGTTGGGGAGCGTTCATATTTGTGGTTTTCCTGCTTTTTTCAGATCCAATTGCAGCGCTGTTTTCCGATAATCAGCAGGTTGTTGACATCACCTCCGGTTACATGAAAATTGTGGGGATGAGTTACGGGTTTCAGGGGCTGCTGATGCTTAGCATGTCAACTTTTAACGGCCTTAAAAAACCGTTGCCTTCCGCCTTTTTTTCATTCCTTCGCATGATGGGGATCTATGTCCCTTTTGCCTGGCTGGGAAGCATTTTGTTTCAGTTGCCCGGTGTATTTTGGGCCGCGTTTACCGCCAATGTCATCTCCGGAGTGGCTGCATTTCTTTACCTAATCCGCACTGTCAAAAAAATGAAAGGTGCATGAGAAAATCGATAGTTTCCCGGAAACTTACATTTTTGTTAAACCTGACTGGCTTTTTCATTCTGCCAATCCGATTTTACTATTTTCGTACCGCAATGTGAAAAACAAACATATTGTCTTCATATCCGGATTGGTCAAAAGCCGGAATAATTCAATCCACAATTTTTTGTTTGATTGACAGGATGCATAGGCATCCTGAAAACGAGGAACTTTTTTAATGAGAACGGAGAACATGATTCATAAAACAGAAACTGAGGAACGAAAATATTTAGATACAGTAAAGCAAAAGCTGAACAATGCCCTGGAAGAGATTGACAATAAAGTTTCGGGGTATGCCAAAGATTTGCAGGAGCAGAAAAATTACCTGTACGAGAATAAATCTGACATGGATCATGTGGAGAAGAATGCTGTACGGCAGTCGGTAACAACCGCTGCATTAACCGGTGAAGCTGCGCTGGAGCGCAAAAAGCGGATTCAGAAACTGCTTAAATCACCCTACTTTGGCCGCTTCGATTTTTCGGAAAATGGCAACGGCCAGGCATATCCTGTTTACGTGGGCGTACATGCCTATTTTGATGAAGCAGAAAAAGCCAACCTGATTCACGACTGGCGGGCACCCATTTCCACACTGTTTTACGATTTTGAAAATGGCCCGGCGCACTACGAAACCCCGGATGGCAGAGTGGATGGGAATATCCTGCTGAAACGGCAATACCGCATCCGCAACGGGAAAATGGAGTACATGCTGGAAAGTTCGCTCAACATTCACGACGATATTTTGCAGAAGGAGTTGAGCAAAGCATCGGACGATAAAATGAACCACATTGTTGCCACAATTCAGCGTAACCAGAATGCTATCATCCGCAATGAAACTTCGCGCGAATTGATCATCCAGGGAGTGGCCGGCTCGGGGAAAACCTCCATCGCATTGCACCGCATCGCTTTTTTGCTCTACCGCTTCCGCGAAGATATTTCTTCCGAAGACATTTTGATTCTTTCTCCCAACAAAGTGTTTGCCGATTACATCTCCAACGTGTTGCCCGAGCTGGGCGAAGAGAAAATTCCCGAACTGGGCATGGAAGAATTGGCTGCCAAACTGTTGGATGGAAAATACCGGTTCCAGACCTTTTTCCAGCAGGTTTCCATCCTACTCGAAAAAAACAATGAAGCATTTCGCGAACGCATTCAGTTTAAATCCACTTTCGGCTTTGTGAAAAAACTGAACGAATACCTGGCACACATCGAAAACAACTATTTTGAACCGGAAATGCTGATGGTGAAGAGGAATCCTGTTCCAGTCGATTACATTGAGGAACATTTCAGGAAATGGCACCGGGTGCCTTTGTTTAGCCGTTTCAATAAAGTGGTGGAAGACATTGAGCGTGACCTGATGTTTTACAATAATTACGAAATTTCGGGACGGGAACGCAACGAACTGCGTAAATCAGTGAAAAATATGTTCCGCATCACCAATTTGCGGGCGCTGTACAAAGATTTTTACGAATGGCTCGAAATGCCCGAAATGTTGAAAATGGCCGCCAAAAGTGCGTACGAATATTCCGATGTTTTTCCGTTGATTTTTTTGAAAATGAAACTGGAAGGCGCGGCTTCGTTCAGTAAGGTGAAACACCTGCTGGTGGACGAAATGCAGGATTACACGCCGGTTCAATATGCCGTTTTAGCGCGGTTGTTTCCCTGTAAAAAGACCATTCTGGGCGATGCCAGCCAGTCGGTGAACACTTACAGTTCGTCATCTTCCGAAGAAATTGCCAAAGTTTTTCCCGGTGCCGATGTGATGAAACTGAACAAAAGCTACCGTTCAACTTACGAAATCGCAACGTTTGCACAAACCATTATTCTCAATGCCGAAATGGAAGCCATGGAACGGCACGGCGAGGAACCAGCAGTAATTCAGTGCAAAAACAGGGTAGGGGAGGTGAATCTGATCCGGGAGCGCATTGCCGCGTTCAAAAAATCGGGGCACCACTCGCTGGGAATTATCTGTAAAACCCAGAAACAAGCCGCCCAAATTCATATCGAGTTATCGGAAGAAATTCCTGACGTTGTTTTGCTAACCGACGAAAGTGCTGCCTTTTCAGGAGGTATTATCGTATGTTCAGTGCACATGTCGAAAGGATTGGAATTTGACGAGGTAGTAGTACCCGGAGCCGATGCAAAAAACTACCATAATCCCAACGACCGCAGCTTGCTTTACATTGCCTGCACACGCGCCATGCACAAGTTGAGTATTACGTTTGTGAAGGAGAAATCACTTTTTCTTAAAAATGGAGAAAAATATCCCGCAGAAAGCGCTGATCAACGCAGAAAAGAGTTAGAGCAAGAAATGAAAAGTCTGCAATAATCATCGGGATCAGCGCAAGAAAAAATATCCCGCAAACTATGCTGATAAGCACAGAAGAGAATGAATACAAAAAAAATCTGCGAAAATCAGCGAGATATGCGGGAAATATTTGGGTTAAACAATGAATTAATAATGTATGGAAATTTGCCCGCTGTGTTATACCAAAAGTTTTAAACCTGAAGTAGAAGGCCCTCAGAGCCGCAGGTTATATCTGTGCGAAAACTGTAAACTGGTTTTTGAAAAGAGAATTAACCGCCCGGAGCGAAATGAGGAAAAAGAACGCTACCTGGAGCACAATAACAGTATTCACGACAAAGGGTATGTAACCCATTTGAACCAGGCCATAAAACCTGCGCTGAACTATTTAAAAACTGATTATCGCGGACTCGATTATGGTTGTGGCCCGGTACCCACGCTCAACCGACTTCTCGAAAAAGAAGGCTATAATTGTGAATTTTACGACCCCATCTTTTTCCCGGAACATCCGCTGGGAACTTTCGATTTCATTTTTGCCACCGAGTGCTTCGAGCATTTTTTCAGACCAGCCGATGAAATGTACAAATTAAACGGCCTGCTCAAACCAGAAGGAATTCTCGTGGTTATGACACAACTCTGGAGTGACACAACCAAATTTAAAAGTTGGCGGTATGCCACCGATCCCACGCACGTGGTTTTTTACAACCTTGAAACCATTGGATTTATTTTCCGGAATTTTGGTTTTACATTGCTGAAAAATCACCGGGACCGGGTTTTTATTCTTCAGAAAAAATGAATGGCCTCCTGATAACTATATTTTTATTTCTCAGAAAGTGATCACTTTATCGCTGTCTACTACTCACTCGGTTAATTCGGACATGGTACTGATTTCAGTTCCTTCAATAAGCGGGGCATTTTTCAGTCCGCGGGCATCGGCACACGAGCCGCAGATTTTTACCTGGGCACCTTTTTTTATGGAAAAATTCATCATCCGTTCGATGTTGTAATAGCCGTTGGGCGTGGTTTGCCCGGCTATGGCGCACGATGCTGCATCGGCCATTAAAAAAATTCGTACTTCCACATCTTCGTGGGCTTTGTTTAACTGGTTGGCCAAACGTAATCCGTTGTAAGCTTTTTCTGTTCCGTAAGGTCCGTCGTTAATTAAAATCAGAATTTTTTGCATACTATTTTATTTATTCAAACATTCTGCACATAACCGTATTTCCGGCCTGATTTTCAGACGTTCAATTGCAATTGGCTTGTGGCATTTTTTTTTTAGAATTGACCCAAAAATAGGATAATTTTTGGTGGTTCCTAAACTATTTGAATTATAAACGCTATAATTTTTATCGTTGCGATTTTCTCAGGTAACTTAATTCTACGCCAAATTCATTATCTTCGTTGTATGAAAGCAAAACAGAAACTGCTATTCAATGAACGCATTTTTTGGGATGTAAACTTTGAGCAAATCGATTACGATGCCAAAGCAAATTTTGTAATAGAGCGGGTTTTCGAGCGCGGCGATGTGGAAGATATCCGCCAGTGCCGCCAGTACTACGGCGATGAAAAATTACCGAAGTCCTGCTGAATGCCAAATATTTACCTGAACACCGAATACACCTTGCAAGTGCTGTTACAGGCAAACCATTAAAAGAATTCAGATGCTACATACTGAGGCAATCGAATCCGGAACTTTTTCCCTACTAAAAAAGTTGATGGGGCTTCCTTCTCTCCTTCCTTTTTCGCTGGTGAGGGGAGCCACATTGGCTTTGCGCTACGGGCACCGGAGTTCCGTGGATTTGGATCTGTTTAGTCATGAAGAATTTAATAATTCTTTTATTGTCAATGAATTACGAAAAGAGTTTGGAAGTCGTTTTGATTTTGAAAGTGGGCACAGAAATCTGGGTATTTTTTGCTATCTGAATAAAATAAAGGTTGACATAGTTTATTATCCTCATCCGCTGGTCGGAATTGTTGAAATTAATGATCGATTCAGGTTATACAGCGATGCAGATATTGCTGCCATGAAAATTCAAGCCATTTTGGGTAGAGGAAAGAAAAACCAGTCCAACTATTATTCGCGGGATGAGCGAGCGATTGTCATCCGCCGTTTTTATCAGCTTTTCTAAAAATTGATTGTCCCAATTCATTGTGTTTCAATTTTAAGAATAACAACCTTCAGGTTTGTTTTTTTCGGTCTTTCTTAGTTAGGGGCTTTTGTTAATTGAGGGTATTTGAGTTTTCTGTAAACACTTTCGAAATAAATCAAAAAAATAGTAAAGCTTTTATTCCACATTTACCACTACCTTTAGAAAAATTATAAAATAAACAATCAATGCATGTAGCAGTAAACAGGAAGGATATAAAATTCAATCCGGATTCATCGAGGGTAATCGCACGGTTTCTTTATACAGGTGATGAAAGGGCGCTTAACACGATTCGTTCGGTTTTAAATATGCCTGAGCATTCGGCATCGCAGGCATTAAATCCCATACTGAGGGATTTCTCCCTGCGGCACAGAAACATTTCAAAAATTTTCGAAAAGCATTTCAATAAAATTTCACATCTGTTAAAACAGTTGGATGTTGACCCCGATTCGCTCGACATTTCGCAAAAGTCGCTCATCGGGTCCTATTTTACCATGGAGTATTCCATTGAATCGGCGGCCTTTTTTAATCCCTCGGTTGTGGAACATCCCGATCAGTCGGAGACTGGTCCCGACGAACAACGGGTAATTCTTAGTTTTAGGGCAACAGGAGAAGGGCATATTTCGTCTATTGTTTTCCGCACTGGTGTGCTTGATAAAAACAACAACCTGTCAGTTGAGCCGGTTGGCAATATGCTGGAAGAAGCCCAACACGTAAGAAAGCACATGTACGATAAAGCATCGTTTAAAAGCAAGCTCGATGAAATGAAGGATATTCATTCTTTAATTCCTTCCGGTATCATCCTCGACAAGCTAAACGATAAATTTACGTATGGCGAATTGAGGGATTGTATTAAAGAGGCAAGACAAACACTTCACCTGGCCTCCTATAAAGAAATTCTTTTCAACCAGATTATGTGGCTGGCCAAATCGCACTACGAACTCGATTTTTCGCTGGACACAAACATTTCAGAACGGGTAATTTTTCCCGTTTCGGCAAATGAAAAAAACGGGATTGAAGATGCCCGTTTTGTAAAATTCACAGAAGATAATGGCGAAACCATTTATTACGCCACCTACACTGCTTACGACGGTGCCACTATCTTACCCAAAATGCTCGGCACAAGAGATTTTTACCATTTTAAGGTACTTCCGCTTCATGGCGAAATTGCCCAAAACAAAGGCATGGCGCTTTTCCCCCGGAAAGTGAACGGGAAATATGCCATGCTGTGCCGGTTAGATGGCTTTAACAATTACATTGCTTATTCTGATGACATCAATATTTGGCGGAAGGCTAAATTACTGCAACAACCTAAATTTCCGTGGGAGTTTATCCAGATTGGAAACGGAGGTTCGCCCATAGAAACACCGGAAGGCTGGTTGGTAATAACACATGGAGTTGGATCGATGCGCGAATACACGTTGGGAGCTTCGTTGTTCGACCTCGAAAATCCGGAGAAAGAAATTGGGAGATTAAAAAATCCGCTGCTGGTTCCCAATGCCGAAGAGCGGGAGGGATATGTACCCAACGTGGTTTATTCCTGCGGATCGATGATTCATAACGACGAACTGATAATTCCCTATGCGATGTCTGATTATGCATCCACGTATGCCACGGTTAATTTAAGTGAGCTTTTAAATGAGTTGAAAAATTCATTTAAAAAATGAAAAATTCAAAAGAAACCGATAAGCTACGGAGCTTTGAAATTGTGGCAGTTGTTGCAACCGGTTTACTAAAATATGTTTTTATGGACTGGCTGAACCTGCGGGCATTTTATATTGGCGCTGCCTGCATTTTTTGGTCGGTTTATATTTACAAAAGATACCGGAATAACAGGCAAATCATACAGCACTGGGGGTTTCGGAAAAATCGTTTCAAGCAGACATTTCTTTTTATTACACCGTTTGCTTTGCTGATGACTGCAGCCATAGTTTGGTATGGCATTTCATACAATGCCGTTTTTCTTAACTGGCATATTATTCCTGTTTTCATTTTTTATCCGGCATGGGGAGTCATCCAGCAGTTTTTAATGCTGTCGCTAATTGCCGGGAATTTACGGTCGATAACTACGGTAAAACTCAGTAAAATTCAAATTATCCTGCTCACTTCTGCGGTGTTTGCCCTGGTTCACTATCCCAGCCTTCCATTAATGGTATTTACTTTTTTCATGGAGCTGGTGTTTGCATTTGCTTATTTTAAATGGAAAAACCTTTTGGCTTTGGGCCTTTACCACGGGTGGGTGGCCAGTTTGCTTTTGTTTTTCGTGTTGGGCAGGGATTTGTGGAATGAACTGTGGATGATTTTTTAGGAAAAGTTAACGGTAAACTGATTTCCTATGCCCGGCGGAAACTATGATGACAATAATCTTTTCATCATCAATTTCATAAATAACCCGGTAATCACCAACCCGGATACGATAGGCATCTTCTCCTTTTAATTTTTTACAACCATGAGGGCGCGGATTATCGGCGAGTCCTGCTATAGCAGCCTTAATAACAGGAATTACCTGTTTGTCCAATTTCATTATTTGTTTTTGGGCGTAACGTTCAATAAAAATAGTGTACTTCATTTTGTAGCCTCTTCTATTTCCCTGAATGCCTGTTCAAAAGGAATTGCATCGCCTTTACGGGCTTTAGCTTTTCGATATTCCTTTATTTCATCCAGCTCTTCAGAATCGGCCACCAGCTTTTTATATACATTGATTGGAACCTGAATGGCAATTTTACGTCCTTTCTTATCTACAACAAATTTTTCTCCCATTTCAGTAAAAATTGTTTGATTTTTTTCCTAAACAAAAATAGTTAATTAATGATACATCTCCTAAATATGAAAAAACCGTTTCAGGTCGGTTGCTTTTTTCAGCTGGTAATGGATATAGAACAACGGCAAGGCGATAAAAACAACGGAACCCATCACAATCAGACTCCATCCAAAGTACACTGTGTTTTGCGAATAAACGGAAATCATCCCTTCAGTACAAATGCAAAGTACACCGGCGGCAATTAGTGAATAGGCGATAACATTCAACCCTTTTTGCCTTGCTTTCCGTATCAAAAAAATGAGAAAAAATACAGTTAAATAGACAACCAACAGGATTGGAATTCCCATATCTATTTCCCAACCGGTGTCGCCAATATAAACATCAAACAGGATAAAAAGAGCTGTAACAGAAAGGAAACTAAGCGCCAGCGTGAGTATGATTCTTTTGCGCAGAAATGTATTCAGCGTAAAATTGATGAATAAAACCAAACTCAACGTAGCCGGGTAT
>NZ_JBSQIC010000008.1:0-66534 GCF_055108615.1 Tangfeifania sp.
TCAGTTTTTCCTTCCATGGCAGCATTGGCTTTTTCAATTAAGAATTCGGCTTTCTTCTCTCTCATAACAGCCAGTTCAACCCGGTCTCTTACACTTTCGAAGTCGGCAATTCCCTCTTCGGTTGCAGAAGCAAGTGTGGCGATTACAAAGTTATCACCCAAATCAAAAATTGTTGATCCCTGTGTATCCTGAAGAAGTCTTCCTTCTTTTGATTCGTAGGCGGCCCGGACGAGTGGACGGGCATTTTCGAGCCCTGCAATATTTCTGTCGTTTTCACCAAGTGAGGCTGCTTTTTTGTTTAAATTCTGTTCTTCAACCGCGGCATCAAACTCTTCTTTGTTTGTGACATCGCCGGCAAACTCGCTGGCCCTGGCATAAACATTCTGGTAAGTCTGGGTGCTTGGCACTACTTTTCTTACGAGGTAAGCCACCTGCACCTGAGGTGATAAATCTCCGCGGTCGGTTGTTTGGATAACATGAATTCCGAACTGCGAAGGAACAACTGTCACTTCGTTAATATCGTTATTGAAGGCTGCTTCCTCGAATGGCTCAACCATTTGTCCTCTTCCGAACCATCCTAATTCGCCTCCCTGAATTGCCGAGCCCTGGTCGGCAGAAAATTCCCGGGCCAGTTCACCAAAGTCACTACCGTTTTCGATAGCTGTTTTCAGGCTGTCGGCCAGTTCCTGCTGAGCGATGAGCTCTTCCTGGGTATTCGTGTTAACCTGTAAAAGGATGTGCCTTGCCTCAACCGAATCGGGCATCATTTCGGAGGCATGAAGTTTGGCCAGTTTGTATGCTTCATTTTCGAAATACGGACCGAAAATATCACCCACTTCAGCACCTTCTTCAAAAATCCATGTTGCAATATCGGCAGGTAATTCGTTTTGTTTATACCAGGTATTGTCAAAGCTTACGTCGGAATTTGAATTTACAAATGCAACGTTATCTTCAGCCGAGGCAAAATCAGAAACGGCATCGGTAACCCATTGTTGTGCGTCCTGATAATCGGCATCCGATGGGGTGACCGGGAAAGTAATGTATTCAATCCTGCGGTTTTTTTCCTGGCGGTAATTTTCCTGATTGGAGTTGTAGTAATCCTTTAAGTCTTTTTCGGTAACTACCACCTGGCTGTCGGCTACTGTGTTGCGCGACAAGACAATGTAGTCAAAATTAACCTGCTTGTTTTTTGCTTCGAGGCTTTTTTTTGCCTCTTCGGTTGTAACAAAAAGTCCTTTGCCTACAAGGTTATTGTATTTGGTTTGAATGCGCTGTTCCACAATCTGATCTTCGAGATACAACCAGTATTCACGTTGTTCGGGTGCAACAGCTCCTGATTCGAGGTTTTGCAGAAAGCGGACTACAGCACTGCGGTCAACCTGCCCGGTATTCGGGTTCTGGAACAGTTGCTGAACTATGGGGTGCAGGTTGGTTCCCTGCAGCATATCGAAAAGTTCTTCAGAACTTACTGACACTCCCAGGTTTTCATAAACATCGTTCATAATAATTCTGCGGACGGTGTTTTGCCATGCTTGTTCGCGAACCTGAACCCAGGTGTCTTCGTCCAACTGGCTTTCCTGGGTGTTCATCCTGTATATTTCACCTAATTTTTCTACTTGTTGCTGAAATTCAGGGTATTGAATTGATTGTCCTTCTACTTCACCAATTTCGAGCCTGTCGCCCTGAAAAAGTGAGCTTCCTCCCCGGAGCATGTCTCCAAGGATGAATGCTGCAAGCGAAATACCAATTACGATTGCAACCAATAATCCTGCCCTTGTCCTAATTGTTTGTAACGTTGCCATTGATTTACAGTTCTTTTATTGCAGATTTTACTTTTATTTTTTCGAGCTACGAAGATAACAATTTTCGAAAGAAACCATGAATATTTATTTTTTTTTGAGGAACAACCTCTTTTGTGGCGTAGTGTTTTGATTAACAATTGTTTATTTTGGTATTTGCAGGTAAAAAATTTTGTTTCAACTTTGCATCCTTTTAATATTATAATTGAAAAGAGCAAATGTGTAGATTGAAGCAGATGAGATTAAAAAAATGCAGAAGAAGCTGGATTGAAAGTTTCAATTTCGGAACTGAAGAGTCCCTGGTTCGGGAGTAATTTCCTGTTTTTCTTCCGGCTGCAACGTGGTTGAGTCGGCAGGTGTTTGTTCATTTTCGTTTACTTCAACAAAAATAGTTCCTTTGGGATTTTTGATTTTCCAGTTTTCCATCGCCTGGTCAGATTCAAACCCAATGCCGGTAATTATCTGGTCGGGCCGAATGATTTTTACATATTCATCTGAATATATTTTTTCATTTTTTTCTTCCCAAATAAGGTGTTCGGTTTTTAGGGTATCACCATCTAAATTGGTCGCAACCACATTATTTTTGGCTTCCCATTTATCTTCTTTTTCGTATTGTTTTGCATAATCGGCTGTTATGCTCGAAACTACATTTTGGGCAGAATCGTACCTGATTAGTTCAATTCCTTGAGGGAATTCCACATACGCATCCCCTTCGGTTTCAAACCGGAGAAGTTTGGGTGCAAATAAGTAAAAGCGAACTTCACCGCTGTCGGTAATAAGTGTTTCAATATTAGTTGCTTCCTGCTGGGGGAGGTTTTCGGGCGACGTGAAAGCCTGAATTTTTTCGATGTTGTTTTTCTCGCACCCAAAGAAAAGAAATGCAGCCCCTGCAAGAAGAGCTGCAATTCCTTTAAATCTTACTATTTTGTTTTTAAAATCTTGCTGTAGTTGTTTCATTAATCCAGCCTCCAACTTTATAACTTTCTCCTTCCTGAACATCCCTGAAGAAGGCTTCTTCCTTGTTCGGGAAATATTTCCGGTAGGTGGATACTTTTTGGGATGCATCAACTGCGCAGTCCTGGCCTGCCCTGCGGGCGCGTTCGAAATAATCGACGGCTAACCAGAAAACACTTGCTTTATCAAAGGCATCATCGCCAAATGACTTGCTTGCTGCTACGTAAATGTCGCCAATAAGCATTAAGGCCTCACAATAATCGGGGTTAATGTCCAGTGCTTTTCGTGCATAACTGCGTGCTTCCGACAGCGCGTTTTCTTTGGCAAATACAAAATAGGCGTATTCGTAGTAATATTTTGCCAGGAGGTCGTCATCGGTTTCCTGATCCATGGCTTCCTGGTAGTATTTTTTTGCCCTTTCGGTTTCGTTTCTTTGCACGTACCGGCGTGCCATGTTAAATGCTGCCTCAGCCGACGGTTCCAGCTCATAAAGCCTTTCGGTTGCCTGGGCAAACAACTGGCTTTCGTCGCAGTTGGCATCTCCCAGGCGGCGGAGCATTCCTTTTATGAATTCAGCATCTTCTTTATTTTCTTCGTATTGTGGCTGGAAAATACTAATGAGTGCTTCGCAGTCGGCAGCTCCTGAAGAACCAAATATTTCTTCGATGTATGCCTGAACTTTTGAAATATCTTCCAGTTTCTTTTCTTCTTCGGTTTCTGATTTTATGGTATTGAGCAGGTTGTTGCATTTATCGAAATTTCGCACAACCGTTTCTTTTGGAATTTCGCCCAGTTTGAATAACGAGCGTGTGGTTTGCATCATTAAAACAAATATGGGTAATTCTGTTTCTGTTTGTTGTTCTTCAATTGACTGGTTGAGCCATTCGTACCCTTTTTTCATGGTTTCCTTGAGTGCCTCACCTTCTGGTGGGGTGTCAGTATTCAGCTTATAATCAAGGAAATCTGTTGCTTTCCGGCCCAGTACATAACCTTTTTCACCAAAATACTTGATTCGCTTGTCGTAAATTTTCATCAGCTGATCAATGTATTTTTCCCTTTCTTCTGGTGTTTCTGCATTTTCAATAAAATGGTCATACATTTTGGCACCCTGGATGTACACATTTTTTATTGATTTCGGGTATTTATTGAATACTTTTTTCCAATGCGGCAATGCCGATTCGTAATTTCCTTGTTTATAATATTCGTTGTAAAGCGAATATGTATTCATGAAATCCCTGTTCTGTTCGTTAATGAGTTCCTCGGCGGTTTTTAAAACTACCTCGCCGGTTTCTTCTTCTTCGTCACCCGAAGGAATTTCCCCGCTCCAGGCAAAGTCGAAAACATCGCCTTGTTTATCATCGATGTCCAGCTTTTTGGTTTCGTCGATATAGGTGAATTTTATCCATTTCGATTTTTCGTGGGCTTCTAATTCGTACTTTCCGTCGAAGCCGGTAAGCATAGTTCCACCTCTGTGTACTTCTACTGTAATTCCTGCGGCAGGTTCTCCGTCACGGTAAACTGTACCTTTAATTACTCTTTGTGCCTGCAATGTAGTTGCGGACGAGAATGCAACTGCGGCAATTAAGAGTGCTATGCGAAATAAAGCTTTCATAGTTTTATATTATTATTTGTTTTTAATTTTAATCAAATCTCTGTTGTATAAACCACAAGTCATATAAATTTACGCTTAAATTAACTTTTGCATAATTTTCAAGAACTAAATTGTGTTGTTTCGTTCCTCTTTTTCCTAATTCAGCTGAAATATTTATGGTTGAATTGGAACGATATATTGGTAATCCTATTCCAAAACTTATGCCAAAATCGTTAATCTGTTGATTGTTAAGCATGAGGTACGATTTTTCGTATTTAACCCCGGCACGGTATGCAACTCTGTTCAAATAACTTCTTATTGAAAAACGGTCGGGAATCCATTCAGCTCCGAGCGCAAATTTATCTAAATCTGTTAAAACCGGATCAACTGAACCGAAAAATTTTGCTTTCGACCATGCTTGATGGTAATAATCGAGATTGACTTCGAGCATATTGTCTTTCACATACGAAACTCCGAACCCGTAACTTAGCGGTAGCTGAATGGTGCTTTCATCTTCACTTTGATAATTTAACGTATCCTGGTCGGTGTTGGTGCTCGTGCCAATTGTATAGGTTAAATATTTGCTGCTAAGGTCGGAATAGAAGCTGGTTAATTTAGGCTGGGTTTCGAGAACAGCCGCCAAAACAAGGTGCTGTTCCTCTTTTAAAGGAATGGTGGCCTGTGCCCCAAAATTCAGGTTGAAATCGCGCATTCTGACAGCTTCGTATTTCTGTATGTTGTAAAAATCGCGTTCATCGAGGAAATTCACCTCGGCATTGCGGTTTAACGTGCCAAACATGTAGTTAAAATTGGCACCCACTGATACATTTTTAATGGGTTCCACTGCCAACCCCAAGTAAGCTTTTGAGAGTGAACCTTCACCATAATAGGAGAAGAGCACATCGCCTGCATTTTCAACATTTTCGGTTACCTGCACATTGTATCCAACATCGGAGTAGGGGGTGAGCCCTAAACTGGTTGCCAACCAGTTGGTAATCTGGAAGTTCATTGCAAAGTACCTGAAGTTGACATCGTTGGCCTCCATCTCGTTTATGTCGTTGCTGTACTTCGAGAATTTGCCATAAACTCCAAACTCAAATAAAAATGAGAGGGAATCAACAGCAGTATAGGATGCGGGATTTGAGGTGTTTATTTGCTGGTTGTTTCTGCTTGCAAGCGATGCACCTCCCATCGCTGTTGTTCGTCCGAAACTGTATGGCTGAAGGTCGCCCAACCCAAAACGCGAGTATGGCGAAGTTGTGTTATTATTAAATTGTGCAAACAAAAAAAACGGAAATAAAAGTAACCCGGTCAGTAAACTTACGCTTCTAAATCTCCCCATTATATTCTAATATGTGGTTTAACCCTAAGGCTGTTAAATTGAAATGTACAAAGAAAGAATTTTTTAATTTCAAATCAAAAAAATTGGCATCTCCACCGGTAATAATAACGTTTAAATTTTTATAAAATTCCTTAAAAGAATCAATGACTTTATCAGCTTCATGTACAATACCATGCTGAACTCCTGCCCTGATTGCTTCTTCGGTGGACCTGCCGAAGAGATTAGTGAAGTCAGATTGCCGGACTAATGGAAGTTTTCCGGTGAACTGGTGCAATGCTTTAAAGCGCATTTCCAGTCCGGGTGAAATATTACCGCCCAGGTACTGCCCCATATCGTTGATGAAATCGTAGGTAATTGCCGTTCCGGCATCGATAACCAGAATGTTGGAATTGGGGTACACCTTAAATGCACCAACCACTGCGGCTATCCTGTCTTTCCCAAGTGTTTGTTTTGTTTGGTAGCAGTTTTCAATGGGCAAAGGTGTATTGGCATCCAATTCAATAAGCGTTTCAAAATTTTGCTGAAGAGCGGTTTTCAAATCCTGCGGAACATCCGTAACTGCAGAAATAATCGCCTTGTTCAGTGAGGGATATTCATTTTTCAGGCGATTGATATCTTCGGTTCGCAAATCATCCAAGAGAACTGTAATTACCATTTCGCCCCTGTTAAAAAGCGATATTTTGGTTCGTGTGTTCCCGATGTCAATTACAAGGTTCATTTCAGTCAATAATTCGTTGGCTGATATCCAGTGCCCGTACCGAATGGGTGAGTGCACCAATTGAAATGTAATTAACTCCTGTTGATGCTACTTTTCTTATGCGTTTCAGTGTCATATTCCCCGAAGCTTCAATTTTGGTCCTTCCGTTAATGAGGACAACGGCTTCCTTCATCATTTTAGAGCTCATGTTATCGAGCATAATGATATCCACGTCGGCATCGAGTGCTTCCTTTACCTGTTCCAGGTTAGTTGTTTCCACTTCAATTTTTATGCTTTTGGGAATTTTAGTCCGAATGGCTTCCACGGCTTCTTTTATGCCTCCTGCCACCTGAATGTGGTTATCTTTAATCATAACCATATCGTAAAGGCCGTATCGGTGGTTGGAACCACCGCCCATTCTCACGGCATATTTGTCGAGGTACCGGTAGCCGGGTAAAGTTTTGCGGGTGTCCAGAATTTCAACGTTTTGTCCCTCAACTTCTTTCATGCATATATCGGCAAAAGTTGCAATTCCCGAAAGCCGCTGCAAAAAATTCAATGCTTTACGTTCGCCGGTTAAAAGTGCCCGGTAGTTACCCCTGAATTCTACCAAAATATCGCCCGGGTTAACTTTGCTCCCGTCGGGTATTTTTACATTCCATTCAATGTCCTTGTCAAATTTTTTAAATACCATTTCGGCAACGGGCAGGCCGGCTATTATTCCTTCGGCTTTGGCTACCAGAATAGCTGTTTTACAGGTATCGGGGGCAACAAGGTTGTTGGTGGTGATGTCGCCGTCACCAATATCCTCGGCAAAGGCAAGGTCAAACAACACTTCTGCTGATTTTAATGTTTTTTCGTCCATCGTATTTTAATTTCTTACGGGTTCAAACTGAATGTTATTATTTTTTTGCTGAATAATATGGATTTTTAAATCCGGATTTTCTTTTGGGAAATCACTTCGTATATGTCCACCTCTGCTTTCTTCTCTTTTCAAAGCGGCTGTAGCTATCAGCCGGCAAATGGTGGCACTGTTATGTATTTTCATTAAATTGTATTCGTTGTCAAAATTGGTAAATTCACGGGCAATAGCGGTAAATTTATCTATGGCTTTTTCAAGGTCATCTGCATTTCTGACAATCCCAAGGTTTTTCGACATGGAAGTTGCAATTTCATTTTTGTACGACAGGAACGTGTCTTCATTTTGCATATCCAATTTCATTGGCTTAATTTCAGGCAAATCTTTACCGGATTTGCTGAGTTTGGCTGCCCGGTCGCTGGCGCGTTTGCCAAAAACCAGGCATTCGAGCAACGAATTGCTGGCCAACCTGTTGGCACCCATTACGCCTGTTGAAGCTGCTTCTCCGCACGCAAATAATCCTTTAATGTTGGTTTCTCCGTTCAAGTTGGTTCTTATTCCTCCAACCATGTAATGTGCTGCAGGCGAAACAGGCAGCAAATCTTTGGTGAAGTCGAATCCCATCTCTTTTAAGTGCTTGTAAATATTTGAGAAACGGGACTTTATTTTTTCTGCATCGAGGTGTTTCAGCGAAAGATAAATAAAATCGCTGCCCGAATCGTTTATCTTTTTGAAAATATTGTAGGCAACCACATCGCGCGGTGCCAGTTCGGCCAGCGGATGTATGTCCTTCATGAACCGCTTCCCGTCCTGGTCGAGCAACCAGGCTCCCTCGCCCCGCACAGCTTCACTGATGAGATAGGCCTCTTTCCCGGGGACATACAAAGCCGAGGGGTGAAACTGGATAAATTCAATATCGGCAATTCGGGCCCCGGCTTCCCAGGCAAGTGCAATTCCGTCGCCGGTAGCAGTATGCGGGTTGGTTGAGCGTTCAAAAACACGCGAAAGTCCGCCTGTGGCAAGAATTACAGTTTTAGTTTTTATGATGACATTTTCGCCGGTTTTAAAATCGATGGCCTGAACACCAATAATCTGGTCGTCGTTTTTCAAAAGTTTTACTACTGTAGTAAATTCAAAGGGTACAACTGAGGGCTGCTCTTTTACTTTATCGAGAAAAAAACAGGTTAGTTCTTTTCCGGTAGCATCGCCGCCGGCATGCAAAATACGACGTTTGGTGTGGCCGCCTTCAAGTCCTAAAACGAATTCACCGTTTTGTTTGTCGAACGGCATTCCCATTTCAATTAACCCGAGCACCCTTTCTTTCCCTTCATTCACCAAAATGTTAACCGCATCTTTATCGCAAAGTCCCCGGCCAGCCAAAATCGTATCTTCAAGGTGTTTATCGGGTGAATCTTCGCTGTTAATTGCCGCGGCAATTCCTCCCTGTGCGTAATAAGAGTTACTGGTATCGAGTTCCGATTTTGTAACAATTGCTACAGAGCCGTAACCCGCCGAATAGTATGCCGCAGTAAGGCCTGCCAATCCACTTCCGATTATAACTGTGTCAAATTCAAAAAATTGCATGAAAAATATTTCTCGTAAATGCGCTGCAAAGTTACTATTTCTTTCAGGTAAAATCGCTTTTTTTCAAAACCTTTTTTTATCCGGGTAAATAGTCGGGTAGAACAGGAGCGAAAACTTCCAGAACAACAGCGTATTCAGGAATTTCCACTTCATGCTCCACGTTTTCCGGAATGCTCCGGGCATTTTCGGGTGCAGCAAAATACCATTTGTCTGAAATTGCATTTCAATTATACATATTCCATAATTCTTCCTGCAATCTGGAGCAGCGATATTTCGGCCAGCTTTGTCTGGTACTTAACGGAGATGAGTCGTTCTTCGGCATCCAGCAGGCTTTTCTGTACTTCGCGCAGTTCAAGCCCGGACAATGCACCAAGTTTATAGCGCTCCAGGGCAATATCCAGGTTTTCGCGTGCCACATCCAGGTTTTCTTCTTCCATTTTTACCAGTCGCAGGTTATTTTCGTACGCATAATAAACGGTAAGTAGCTCGGCTTTAATCTCCTGTTCAACTTCCTGAAACCGGTACATGCGGTTCTCCACTTCAATGTGGGCATTTGTTTTTTCGCGGTGCCTGTTGAATCCGTCAAAAATATCTAACCCGAGGGTTACCCCGTAATTGAGCGAACGGTTTTGCTGATTACTTAATGCTAACTCACCGTAGTCGCTTATTGTTCCCGTGCCATAACCCCGGTATGAGTAACTGTATCCTGATGAAAAATTCAGGTAGGGATAAGCCCTTGAAGCAATTAATTTGTAATCGAGCTCCGAAATCGCCTTGTTTTTTTGAGCTATCTGCAGGCCGGTATTAAAATCGAGTGTAGATTCCAATAGGTTGGCATACGTTAAATCGGAATTAAAAACTATTGAAGTGTCTGCCACCTGAATATCTTGTTCCAGGTTTTCGAGGGCCATCAGTTTTTTCAGCCGAACTTCTGATTCGAGGATAGCTTCGTTTTGGCGTGCCAGCCGCGAGCTGTCTTCATTCAGGTAAACAATCGACTGCAATAACTCGAGCTTCGATGAGGCTCCCAGCAGGTAGCGCTCCTCGTCGATGCGAACCCTTTCGCGCGAAAGCGAAACCGCGTATTCCATGTTTCTCTGGTAGTTGAGCTGCTGGATATAATAATAGTATTCAGCCACAATCTGCGCCATCAGGTTTTCCATTGACATTTGCGTGTTGAGTTCGCCCATTTGTTTCAGTTCTTCCAGTTTCTGATAGGTAGTTTGTACGTTGAACCCATTGAAAATAGTCATGTTCAGGTTAATGCCGGCCGAACCTGTTGTGTTGTGTACACCCGATGAAATATTTTGTGTACCGTCATTCATATTTTGGGTGGTGGAATTTAAATCTCCTCCAATTCGGTTGGTCGTTGTAACTGTTGGCAAATAGCCTGCATTTCCGCGGGTGACATTGTTCCCGGCAATTTCTTCCTGATTTCGTGCCACTTTCACCGAAAAGTTTTGTTCGAGCCCCGTATTTACGCAACGGCTGAGGTCATAAATTTCCTGGGAAAAAATGGTGCCGGGTAAAATTAAAATCAGTAGGACCGGTAGTATTTTATTCAGTATGTTCATTTTTATTGATGCTGTTTGAATTTTCAGAACTATTTTTTGATTCGCTGGATACAAGCAGGTAAATCCCGGGCACCACAAACAAGGTGAGGAAAGTTGCAATCAGCAATCCACCAACTACGGCAGTACCCATTGCAACGCGGCTTTGGGCACCCTCTCCCAGTCCCATGGCAAGTGGTAAAATACCCAGAATTGTTGACAGGCTGGTCATTAAAATCGGGCGGAAACGAGCTGACGAAGCAAATTTTATCGCTTCGTATTTGTTCATTCCGGCAGCTTTTCGCTGGTTGGCAAATTCTACAATTAAAATCCCGTTTTTGGAAACCAGTCCAATGAGCATGATAATTCCAATCTGGCTGAAAATATTCATGGTAATGTTAAAATACCACATAAAAATGAGTGCGCCTGTAAGTGCCAGCGGGACGGTCATCATTACAATAATCGGGTCTTTAAAACTTTCGAACTGTGCCGAGAGCACCAGGAAAATAAGTACAATTGCAAGTACAAATGCAAACATCAGGCTCGATGAACTTTCCATAAAGTCTTTCGAGTCGCCGTCGAGTGCCGTGCGAAAAGAATCATCGAGTACTTCACTGGCAATTCTGTCCATTTCTTCAATCCCGTCACTAATTGTGTAACCGTTTGCCAGGTTCGATGAGATGGTGGCCGAAACAAAACGGTTGTAACGATAAAGCTGCGGTGGGGCTGTGGTTTCGCGGAGTGTCACAAAATTGTCGAGCTGAATCATTTCTCCTGAATTATTACGTACATAAAGCGATTTCAGATCGAGTGGTTTGTTGCGCTCCTGGCGTGGCAGCTCACCCAGAATTTCGTATTGTTTGCCGTTCATTATAAAATAACCGAAGCGTTGTCCGCTAAGCGCGAGTTGCAATGTTTGCCCGATATTTTGAGTTGAAATGCCCAGCAGGTTGGCCTTATCGCGGTTAATTTCAATCTGGAGTTCGGGTTTGGTAAATTTCAGGTTTACATCGGCCTGGATAAACATCGGGTTGTTTTGTACCTGTGCCATAAATTCGGGCAATACTTCGCGCAACTTGTCGATGGTAGGTGCCTGTAATACATACTGAATGGGCTGACGTGCGCGCCTTCCTCCAAATGTGGATTGCTGAACAATTCCGGCCCTTGCCTTTGTTTTTTTACTAAGTTCAGCAGAAAGGTCACTTACAATCTCCTGCTGCGCGCGTTCGCGTTCTGAGGGCTTGACCAAAGCGGTGCGTACAAAAGCCCAGCTGCCCCTAACCATTGTAACAATATTTCTGGCTTCGGGCACTTCGTCTTTCACCAGTTCAGTAATGTCTTCCACATAATCGTAGTTGAATTCGTAGGTTGAACCCTCGGGTGTACTTACGTTTACATTGAATTGCGAACGGTCCTCGAGGGGAGCCATTTCGGCCGGAATTACACTCCATAAAACGGCTATTAATATTCCTGAAAATATTAGAATTACAAGCGATAAGTATTTGCGTCGCAAAAATTTCGCGAGCCCACGCTGGTAATAATTGTTGAGCCGTACAAAGTATTTTTCACTCCAGTTATAAAACCTGTTGTGTTTTTGCCTCGATTTTAGCAGTTTGGTAGAAAGCATTGGGGTAAAAGTCAGGGCAACAAACGATGAAATGGCAACGGCACCGGCAATTACAATACTGAATTCGCGGAATAACCTACCTGTCATTCCCTCCAGGAAAACAATGGGGAAGAAAACCGCAACCAGCGTAATGGTGGTGGCAATAATGGCGAAAAATATTTCGTTGGCACCTTCGAGTCCTGCCTGTTTGGGCGACATGCCCCGCTCAATTTTTACATAAATATTTTCCATCATCACAATGGCATCGTCAACCACCAGCCCGATGGAGAGCACGATTGCCAAAAGCGTGAGCACATTTATGGTAAACCCGGCGAGGTACATGATGAAAAAAGACCCTACCAGTGCAATCGGAATTACGAGCATGGGAATAATGGTGGTCCGCCAGTCGCGCAGGAAAAAGAAAATAATTATAACCACAAGGAAGAAAGCCACATAAATAGTGGTTTGTACTTCACGGATGGACGAACGGATATAGTCGGTATTGTCGAACCCGATTTCTATTTCCACATCATCGGGAAGGTCTTTTTTTATGAATTCCAGTCGCTCGTAAACATCGTCAACAATATCGATATGGTTCGCGCCCGGTTGCGGAATAATTACCGTAGCTACCATCGGTATGTCGTTCATTTTCATTATTCCGCGGAGGTCTTCAGGCCCGAGTTCGGCGCGGCCAATGTCGCGAACCCTGATTATTTGGCCCCCTTCCTGTTTTAAAATCAGGTCGTTGAATTCTTCGGGTGTGGTCATCAAACCCAGGGTGCGGATGGTCAGTTCGGTGGTGTTCCCCTCGATACTTCCGGCAGGAAGTTCCACGTTTTCGCGTTGCAGGGCATTGCGCACATCGAGCGGTGTCATTTGGTAACCAGCGAGTTTGGCCGGATCAAGCCAAATGCGCATGGCATAGCGTTTTTCTCCCCAAATGCCTACAGAACTTACCCCGGAAACAGTTTGAAGTTGTTCTTTAAATGTCAGTTCGGCAATTTCTGAAAGCTCGAGCAACGAACGTTTCGGGCTTTTTACCGCTACCATCAGGATGGGACTGGCATCGGCATCGGCTTTCGAAACAGTTGGCGGGTCGCAGTCGCGTGGCAAAAATCGCTGTGCCTGCGAAACTTTGTCGCGCACGTCGTTGGCAGCTGTTTCCAGGTCAACCGACAATTCAAATTCAACGGTAATCCGGCTTCTTCCCTGGCTGCTGCTACTGGTAAGCGTACGAATCCCGGGAATCCCGTTAATCGATTGCTCCAGCGGCTCGGTAATCTGCGATTCAATTACATCGGAGTTGGCTCCGGGGTATGAAACGCTCACCGAGATAATCGGCGGATCGACACTGGGAAATTCCCTGACACCCAAAAATGTCATCCCGATTCCACCAAATAATAAAATGACAAGGGAGAAAACTGTTGCCAGTACAGGACGTTCTATGCTGAGTGATGAAAGGCTCATTGTATTTCTTCGTTTACTAAATGTTGATTGGTTACCAAAGTATCGAGTTGAATCGGGATATCTTCCCTGAGCTGCAGGATTGCCGTGGTGAGCAGCGTGTCACCAAAATTTAGGCCTTCGCGGATTTGAATGTGCGACTCGGTGCGCAGCCCGGTTTTCACTTTAACTTCTTTTGCCTTGCCGTTTTTGTAAATGAAAACTTTTTCACCCGACATTTCGGCAATCAGTGCTTCAGTAGGTATCGACACGGCGTTTTCAATTTCTGAAAGACGTGCTCTGATACTGGCAAAACGTCCGGGCTTTAATTCTTCGTTTGTGTTTGGGTAAAGTGCCCTCACTGATATGGTGCGGGTGTTGACATCTACTTTCGGGTCGATGGCGTAAACGTTGGCTTCGAATGGTTCGGGAAAACCATCTACAACAAATGTGATAGGAAAACCGGGAGTCACTTCGCCTGAATATCGCTCAGGGATGGAAAACTCAATTTTCAGCGGGCGGGTTTTTACCAGCCGGATAATTTTGGTTTGAGTGGTGGCATAAGCACCTTCTGAAATCATCCTTAGTCCTACGCTTCCATCAAACGGGGCACGCAGTTCGGTTTCGGCAATGCGCGCTTCAATCAACATCATGTCGGCTTCTATCGACTGCAGTTCGGTGGCTACCTGGTCGTAACTTTCGCGGCTGATGGCATCGCGATCGAGCAACTGGCGCTGGCGGTACTCTCTTTCTTCAACAAGCTTCTTTTGTGCCTGGAGCTTCAATAACTGCGCCTGTAAAGGTCTGTCGTTTATTTTTGCCAGCAGTTCGCCTTTTTTTACTTTCCGGCCTTCTTCAAAATATAAACCTACTACTTTTCCCGACGTTTCAAACGCCAAATCCACTTCTTCGTCGGGTAACAGCGAACCGGTACTGTTAACCATTTCGTTCATTTTTGTTGGAACAAGGACATAACCACTGGCATAAAGCGGCTGGCCTGCACCTCTTCCGCGCATGCCCGGGGGCGGGCCTTCTCCCTGCCCGGAGCTAAACATTGGTTTTAATTTTGGATAAAAAATAATCCCTGCCAATACCAGCACCAGGATTATGGTAATGGAAATTCTGAAAATGTTTTTTGTTGCCACGTTATTAATTTATTTTATGAATATTTAATTGGTTTATTTCTTTTTTAAGCAGGTTTGACTAACGAAATACAAAAAGGTTAAATCAGAGAAAGCGCAAATTTAAGAAAAATGTTTTGGCCTTTATTCAGAATTTAGAGTACCCTCTCCAATCATCTCCTCCAGAATATACCCGGCAGTTTCCACATTTGGCACATTTGAAAAAGTGAGCGTAAGTTTATGGTTTTTCTCCTTCATGCGGCCTTTGGTTTTGCCTTTTTGCACGTATTGCACAATTTTCATGAACAGCGCTGACTGGTAAAATGGCGATTGCTGGTCGGAAATGAAATAGCAAATCATTTTTCCTTCTTTCAGAATGATTTTTTCCATGCCCAGCTCAATGGCTTTCCAGCGGAGTTTCACCACTTCGAGCAGTTCACGGGTTTCTGAAGGCAGTTCCCCAAACCGGTCTTCCAGTCCGCGGCGGAACTGCTCCAGTTGTTGTTTATTTTCAATGTTATCCAGTTCGCGGTACAGCAGCATGCGCTCCGAACTCCCCGGAATGTAATCCTGAGGGAACAGCAGTTCCATGTCGGTATCGATTTGGCAATCCTGCGCGAAGTTAATTTTCATAAACGCTTCCGCCTGTTTCTGGTCTCCTTCCTTGAATACACCTTGAAACTCTTCCTGTCGCAGTTCCTGAACGGCTTCATTAAGAATGCGGTGATACGTTTCAAACCCGATGTCGGCAATAAACCCGCTCTGCTCGGCACCCAGCAGGTTTCCGGCCCCGCGGATGTCGAGATCCTGCATGGCAATATTAAAGCCACTGCCCAAATCCGAAAATTCTTCGATGGCTTTTAGGCGGCGACGGGCCTCTGCGCTTAAGGTAGCCTGTGGCGGGGTAATCAGGTAACAAAATGCCTTTTTGTTCGACCGGCCCACGCGACCGCGCAATTGGTGCAAATCGCTCAGTCCGTAATTTTCAGCATGGTTGATAATCATGGTGTTGGCATTGGGGATATCCAGCCCCGACTCGATAATTGTTGTGGCTACCAGTACATCGAAATCACCGTTGATGAACCCCAGCATCACTTTTTCAAGTTGGTGTCCTTCCATCTGGCCATGCCCCACAGAAGTAGTGACCTCCGGCACAATGCGTTTGATGGTGGCCTCCACTTCGTAAATATTCTGTACACGGTTGTGCAGGAAAAATACCTGGCCGTTTCGGGCCACTTCGTATAAAATAGCTTCGCGAATGAGTTGCTCGTTAAATCCGTGCACTTCGGTAATGATGGGATACCGGTTGGGAGGTGGCGTTTGAATGATGGATAAATCGCGGGCACCCATTAGCGAAAATTGCAAGGTGCGTGGGATGGGTGTGGCGGTCAGTGTCAGTGTATCTACGTTCACCTTCAATCTTTTCAGCTTTTCTTTTACCGACACCCCGAATTTTTGTTCCTCGTCGATGATGAGCAGCCCCAGGTCTTTAAATTTTACGTCTTTGCTTACCAAACGGTGCGTACCGATGAGGATATCCACTTTTCCCTCTGCTAAATCTTTTAGTGTTTGTTTGATTTGGACTGAAGACTTAAACCGGCTGATGTATTCCACGCGCACCGGGAAATCGGAAAGCCGGTCGGAAAATGTTTTGTAATGCTGCAATGCCAGAATGGTGGTGGGAACCAGCACGGCCACCTGCTTGCTGTCGGTTACCGCTTTAAAAGCCGCCCGGATGGCCACCTCGGTTTTGCCGAACCCCACATCGCCGCAAACCAGCCGGTCCATGGGAATTAGTTTTTCCATGTCTTCTTTCACAGCGGCGGTGGCTTTTTCCTGGTCGGGCGTGTCTTCGTAAATGAACGAGGCTTCCAGTTCGGTTTGCAGGTACGAATCGGGGGTGAAAGCAAACCCTTTTTCGGCGAGGCGTTCGGCATACAGGGCAATCAACTCTTTGGCAATGTCTTTCACCTTCGCCTTGGTACGGTTTTTCATTTTCTGCCAGGCACCGGTACCCAGCTTGTTTAGGTTGGGTTCAGTGCCGTCTTTGCCTTTGTATTTCGAAATGCGGTGCAGCGAGTGAATGTTCACCAGTAGCGAATCGTTGTTTTTATAGGTCAGCCGGATGGCCTCCTGCATTTTCCCATTGATTTCGGTGCGTACCAGCCCGGCAAATTTTCCGATGCCGTGGTCGATATGCACCACGTAATCGCCCGGATGCAGCATGTTCAGCTCCTTCATGGAAATGGCCTCGCGCTGCGCTTTCCGGGTTTTTAGTTTAAACCGGTGGTAACGTTCAAAAATCTGATGGTCGGTGTAGCAGCAGATTTTCAGGTCGTTATCGACAAACCCTTCGTGCAACGTGAAATTCACCGGCGTGAAATGTACGTTGGCTTTGATGTCGCGGAAAATGGCCTGCAACCGTTCAATTTGTTTTTCCTGGTTCGAAAGGATAAAAACTGAGTATCCGTTGTTTTGGTGTTCCTCCAGATTTTCACTTAGCAAATTGAAATTTTTGTTGAAAACCGGCTGGCGGGCATTGGAAAAATTAAAAACTGTATCTGGTTCAAAACAATGGTTGGTGCCCCAGTCGCAAACGGTTTTGTTTTGCAGTTGTTTTTTCAGTGCGTCGCCCGTAACAATCCGCTCCGGCAAATTTTCCTCTTCGGCTTTGGCCAGGATAGTTTGCCGGTGAATGTCATTTACCTGGTGAAAGCACTGATTCATGCTGTCGCCAAAATACAATGTATTTTCCGGAAGAAATTCAAATAATGAAACCCGGTTGCCTTCCAATTTTTCGTTTTGAATGTTGGGGACAATGGTTATTCTTTTGAAGGTTTCTTTTGAAATCTGGTTGTCAATGTTGAAACTGCGGATGGACTCCACCTCGTCGCCAAAAAAATCGAGCCGGTAGGGGTCTTCATTTGAATAGGAAAATACATCCACGATGCTTCCGCGCACCGCAAACTGACCGGGTTCATATACAAAATCCACCCGTTCGAACCCGTATTCATACAGAAACTCGTTAATGAAATCGGTTGAAATTTTATCGCCTTTGGACACCTGCAACGTGTTTTGTTCGAGGTTAGGCTGCGAAATTACGGTTTCAATCAGTGCCTCGGGGTAGGTTATTACAATGTTGGTGGTTTCTGTGTCGCGCAACTTGTTCAGCGTTTCTGTCCGTTGCACAATATTTTCCTGCTCTGGCTGCCCATAATGGATGGAGCGTTTGTACGACGACGGAAAAAACAGGGCGATTTCCCCAAGTCCGAGGTTGTTTAAATCGTCGTAAAAATAGGCGGCTTCTTCGCGGTCGTTGAGCAGGAGCACCATGTTTTGGCGCAGTTCCTGAAAAAGATTGGCTGTCCAGATGGTTTTGGCAGAGCCAATAATCCCGTGCAGGTGAATTTTCTCACCCGGGGGGGCAGCCAGTTTTTTTGCCACACCGGCAAAATGTTTTTGCCCCTTAAAGTATTTCAGAAATGTTACAGGCTCCAAATTTCCCTGAAAATTTCAGGCAAAAATAAAAAGAAAGAATGAAAATCGGGGAGTGATGTTTTCATTTTGTTTGGATTTAAGAAAAAATTTATATCCAGCACGGAATAGGTGATACTGTACAACTTCATCGTGCCTCCTTTCCGATCAAAGAAAATTCCGTCCTCAAATTTCCTTGCCCGTTCTTCTTCAACCAGAAATTTTTGTCCGTTTATTTCCCCGGTCACCAGCAAGGGTGCGGATAATGAACACACAAAAAGAGGTGGTAACAACCCTGAAAAACAAAAAAGGGAAAACCATCAGGATAAAAAAATGCAGTGTTCCTTCTGTAGGGGCAAAACAAATTTATGAAGCCCTGGGGTATAAAACCGTACCATACTATATGAAAAAACCTGTGTTACCCGAAATATGAATATCTTAAACCCATCCGACTGGAATACAGGATTTTATGATAGTAAGATAACAAGTTGGGTTAATCTAATACCAGCCTCCCAAATGCAACGCTAATCATTGCATATTCACTCAAATTAAAAAGACACAAAACAAAGCCCCGATCCAATTGGACCGGGGCTTTTGGTTATAGTAAAATGGATTAGAAAATGGTCTATTCTTCTTCCTGCTCGGCTTCGTAAGCTTTCAGCAGTTCGTCCTGGACATCGCCCGGAACTTTTTCGTAACTGTCGAATTCTATGTTGAAAACTCCACGGCCACCGGTAAGTGAACTAAGCGATGTAGCATAGCGATACATCTCTTTTTGCGGCACTTTGGCTGTAATTTTTTCCATTCCTTTTTCAGAGCCCATACCCATAATCATGGCACGGCGTCCCTGCAGGTCGCTCATCACGTCTCCCATGCGGTCGCTTGGCACCCAAACTTCGAGGTTATAAATGGGCTCGAGAATTTTCGGTCCGGCATTTTTAAAGGCTGTGCTGAATGCATTTCGCCCGGCCAGTTTAAATGAAATTTCGTTTGAATCAACGGGGTGCATTTTACCGTCGTAAATATAAACCCTGATATCGCGTGCGTAAGAACCCGTAAGCGGTCCTTCTTCCATTTTTTCCATGATTCCCTTCAGGATGGCAGGCATAAAACGGGCATCGATTGAACCTCCCACAATAGAGTTTACAAAAATAAGTTTACCTCCCCATGCCAGCTGGTGTTCCTGTACGTCGCGAACCGCAATTTTCTGTTCTTTGTCGCCAAACTTGAACATGGTTTTAGGTTCCGAGCCTTCTTCGTAAGGCTCTATAATCAGGTGCACCTCGCCAAACTGACCTGCTCCGCCCGATTGTTTTTTATGGCGGTAATCGGCCTGTGCCGGTTTGGTAATGGTTTCGCGGTAGGGCACTTTGGGTTGAACGTAATTTACGCCAATTTTATGCACATTGTCGAAGAACCATTTCAACACATTTAAGTGGTACTCGCCCATACCATGAACAAGCAACTGTTTCAGCTCTTTGGAGTATTCAATAACATAAGTAGGGTCTTCGTATTTTACTTTACTCAATACTTCGCCCACTTTCTCGTCATCCGATTCATTCTCGGCTTTAACAGCCACAGTGTGTTTCGATGCCGGGAATTTGATGGGTTCATATTTTGTGCCTGCCTCTTTTGTAGCCAGGGTTTGGTTAAATCTTGTTTCTTTAAGTTTTACAGTGCAGCCAATGTCACCTGCAACCAGTTCGCTAACTTTTTCGCGGTTTTTTCCTGCTGAAGCAAAAACCTGCGAAAGGCGTTCTTTATTTTCAGTTTGTGAGTTGTATAAATCGAGACCTTCTTTAATGGTACCCGACATTACTTTAAAATGTGTAATCTCGCCCACATGCGATTCTACTGCAGTTTTAAAAACAAACAGGCTGGGCGGTTCCGATTCGTCCATTTTGGGTTCCTGGCCTGCAACAACATTTCTTATGCCTCGTTCGTCGGGCGAAGGGGCAATGTTAACTATGAATTCGAGCAAGCGGGCAATGCCAATATCTTTCTTGGCGCAGGTGCAGAATACCGGGTATAAATCGCGCTGAAGCATTCCCATTTTCATTCCTTTGCGCATTTCATCTTCGGTTAAAGTACCCTTATCGAAGTAAAGCTCCATTAATGCTTCTTCATTTTCGGCAGCCATTTCAACCAGTTCGTTGTGCAGACCTTCTGCCCGCTTTTTTTCTGAATCCGGTATGTCGAGAACTTCAGGTTTCCCACCGTCTTTCGGGTACTTGTACATTTTCATTTTCAGTACATCGATAATGGTAGAAAACTCAGGGCCTGCATCGAGCGGGTATTGTACGATGGTAACTTTATTTCCAAAAGTATTTTTGCATTGCTCAAATGTAGTGTCGAAGTTTGAATTGTCGTGGTCGAGCTGATTGAAAACAAACAGCAAAGGTGTGTTTGTATTTTCAGCATAACGCCCGGCAGCAGCTGTGCCTGATTCAACCCCGTTTGTAGCATTGATAGTCATTAATGCGAGGTCGGTTACGTTGAGTGATGATACAACACCGCCGGCCAAATCGTCCATTCCGGGTGTATCCACAATGTTTACTTTAACATTATTATATTCAGTATATAACGGAGTTGAGTAAACAGAGTTGCCATATTCCTGCTCAATAGGGGTATAGTCTGAAACTGTATTTTGAGAAGTGACTTCCCCTCTGCGTTGAATTACTCCACCCTCGAACAGCATGGCCTCTGCAAGGGTGGTTTTTCCACTGCCGGCATTTCCAATTAGAGAAATGTTTCGAATTTGTTTCGTCTTGTAAACTTTCATTTTATTTTAGTTTTTTGATTTATTGTCAATACCTTATTCATATTTCCCTGGAAAAAGGTCACCAAAATTAGTAATAATTTGTTAGCAATCAAGAGTATGTACGAAACATCGAAATTTGTATGAATGTAATAATAGGGGATGCTTTTATTAAGTGATTGTAAATTAGTTTTTTGAATTTTTTCATGTTTTCAAACACTTTCTGTTTTTTTGTTTTTTTAAGAATTACAGACTTTTTGGGGATTTCTTATTTTTGGGAAGTGGCCAACCCAGTTAGTTTTTCTGGTATTCACAACTCACAGAAATTCCGGATAATAATTCTCCGAAAAAAAGTTTGCACTTATTTATTGCTATTTTTGAGCCTCGAAAAAATCTGGAATGTTCCGAAAACAAATCATATATTTCCTGGGCTTTCTCCTTATTTCAGCAGCAGCACAGGCGCAGCAAAAATTTACGATAAGCGGAATTATCAGCGATGCAGCTACAGGAGAAAGCCTAACCGGCGCTACTGTTGAATTAGATAAATGGCCCAACACAGGAGCTGTTTCCAACAGTTATGGTTTTTATTCACTTAGTGTGCCGGAGGGCAAATATAAATTGCATTTCAGGTTTCTGGGCTACGATACAAAATCTGTTTTGCTGAAAATGGACAGTAATAAAAAACTGGATATTGAGCTCAGCGAAAAGAATTATGAAATTGGAAATATTGTAGTAACAGGAGAACGGGCCGATAAAAATGTGACTTCGGTTGATATGGGCAAGGTGCAAATGGCTCCCAAACAAATTGAGAGTATCCCTGTAATTTTTGGCGAACCCGATATGTTGAAAACGCTTCAGCTTACTCCGGGCGTGAAGCCGGCAGGTGAGGGGAGTTCGGGGTTTCATGTGCGCGGCGGGGGAATCGACCAGAATTTGATTTTGCTCGATGAGGCTCCTGTTTACAACGCATCGCACCTGCTGGGCTTCTTTTCGGTTTTTAATTCCGAAGCGTTGAAAAATGCCAACCTTTTGAAAGGTTCAATACCCGCAGCGTTTGGCGGGCGCACCTCGTCGGTACTCGATGTGCAGATGAAAGAAGGCAACCTGAAAAATTTCGGTATCACCGGGAACCTGGGGCTTATCTCGTCGAATGTTACCGTGGAAGGTCCGCTGGTAAAAGAGAAAAGCTCCTTTATTGTCAGCGGCCGCCGCACTTATGCCGATTTGTTCCTGAATCTTAGCGGCGAAGAAGATATTCGCGAAACGCACCTCTATTTTTACGACCTGAACATTAAAACCAACTACAAGCTCAACCAGAACAACAGAATTTATTTTTCGGCTTTTGCCGGCCGCGACAATTTCGGCTATAAAAATGAGTTTGGTTTCGATTGGGGCAGCATTACCGGAACGTTCAGGTGGAACCATATTTTTAGCGAGAAACTGTTTTCGAATACCTCGTTAATTTTCAGCAACTATTCATACGACATTTCAATTATGCGTGACTTCGATGTGGCAATCCGCTCCAAAATCGAAGATTTCAACCTGAAACAGGATTTTTCATATTATGCCAATTCAAATAATACGTTGAAATTTGGCGGAAATGCAATTTTGCATTCGGTTTTGCCGGGCGAAATTACTGTGAATGAAAATTCCCGCTACACGCTACCTGCCGATATCTCAGAACGAAAAGCCATTGAGTGGGCAGCCTATGTTTCCAATAATCAGCGTGTTTCTGAGAAACTTCAATTGTATTACGGGCTTCGCATGGAGCTGTTCAGCAATATTGGGCCGGGCGAATTTTACCAGTTTAATGAACAGGGAGAATTGTCGGATACCATTACCCTGGAAAAAACGGAATTCTTTAAAACGCAGGGAGGAGTGAGTCCGCGTTTGGGAATCAATTACCTGATTAACAGCCGGAGTTCCGTGAAGCTGTCGTACAACCGGATGTACCAGTTTCTGCATTTATTGTCGAACACCACTACTACCACACCAACCGATTTGTGGTTGCCCAGCAGTAACAATGTAAAGCCCAAAATCTCCGATCAGCTTTCCGCCGGGTATTTCAGGAATTTTTACGATAACGAAATTGAAACTTCCCTGGAAGTTTACTACAAAAAACTGCACAATCAGATTGATTATAAAAATGGTGCTGAACTGATTTTTAACTCCACCGTGGAAGCCGAACTTGTTTTTGGTCGTGGTTGGGCTTATGGTGCCGAACTGATGGTGAAACGTAATTTCGGGCGGTTGAATGGCTGGCTGAGCTACACCTGGTCCAAAACCATGCGCCAGTTTGATGCCATAAATAACGGAAAAGCGTTTCCTGCGCGCCACGATCGCACACACGATGTGTCGGTGGTGGGCATGTACGATATCAACGACAAACTGAAAATATCGGCTACCTGGATTTATTACACAGGAAATGCCGTTACTTTCCCCAGCGGAAGGTACGAAATTGACGGAAAAACAATTGGCTACTACACCGAACGAAACGGTTACCGGATGCCCGGTTACCACCGGCTGGATTTGGGTTTGGTTTGGCAAACTAAAAAAACCGACAAATTTGAATCGAGCTGGAATTTTTCGGTGTACAATGCGTATGCGCGCGAAAATGCCTACTTTATTCAGTTCAGGGAAAAAGAAGACAACCCGGGAGTGACCGAAGCAGTTCAGGTGTCGCTGTTCAGGGCAATTCCTTCGGTTAGCTATAAATTTAAATTTTAACCAGTGACCCCGTCTGAGAATACAGCCGGGCAGGCAATGACAAATGACAAATGACAAGTGACAAATGACCAATGACCAATGACCAGTGACAAATGAATAAATTTTACTACATACTATTTTTGTTGTTTCTTGCAGGTTGCGAAAAAGTCATCGATGTGGACCTGAATGAAGCCAGCCCTGAAATTGTAATTGAAGGGAACCTGAACGCACGGAGCGGGGAGCTGGAAGTGAAAATTTCAAAAACCGGGAGCTATTTCGGCAACGATGAATTGCAGAAAGTGAATGATGCCACGGTTTTTTTCGAACATCAAAGCGGCGCTGTTTTCCCGGTTGACGAAACAGCGGATGGTGTGTACAAAAAAAATAATTTATTGGTTCAGCCCGGAAATGAATACCGCCTTTTAGTTGAGGTGGAAGGAGTGGAATACACTGCCCGCTCGTTTTTGAATAAAGAAATTCCTATAGATTCACTCAGTTACCAGCTTTACGACAGAATTGCTTTTTTTGACCGCGGTTACCGCCTGCTGCTTTATTTTTCCGACCCTCCCGATGTTGAAAATTTTTACCGGGTTAAAGTGTATAAGAACGATACATTACAAAATGAAGTAAACGATTTAATTGTTTTCGATGATACCGGAATTAACGGCAAATACATTGAAGTAACCCTGCGTGGCCAGCGTTTCGATGAGGGCGATACTGCCCGTGTAGAATTTCTCACGCTCGATAAACCGGTTTATGAATATTTTTCATCACTACGGGAACTGGCCAACACGAATCCCGGGTCGCCGTCACCGGCCAATCCAATTTCAAATTTTTCCAACGGCGCGCTGGGCTATTTTTCAGCCTGGTCATATGATTCAAAGGATATTTTGATTGAAAAGCGTTAAAGTTTTATACGGAACCGTTCTCTCCAAAAAGAACGGTTCCCTTTTGCACCTCCGCTATCAAGGCTAAACTTGATAAAAACCTTATCTTCAAAATCAACTTTGGTTTCAAAAATTTTTCTAATTTTGAAAAGAATAATTCAGAAACATGGAAAAGTTAATAACGAGAATATAAAAAATCCTGCACGAATCGACAAAAGAAGGGCGAAGATGAGTCTAAATTCAATTGAGGAATATTTGAAAACATGGAATATTGAATGGGACTATCAAAAATAATTTGAAATTACTATCTTTCGCCTTCAAAACGGAACTATGCCAAAATTCCCGCATTACCTGCAACCCGATGCCATGGACTGTGGTCCGACCTGTTTGCGGATCGTGGCCAAATATTTTGGGAAGCACTACAACCTGGAAACATTGCGGGATCTCACCTGGAAAACACGCGAAGGGGTGTCACTGCTCACCATCAGCGATGCTGCCGAAAAAATCGGGTTTCGTTCGCAGGGAGTGCGGATAACTTTCGATAAAATTACCGACATCCCGTTGCCGGCCATTATCCACTGGACGCAAAACCACTTTGTAGTTCTCTACAAAATTAAAAAGCGGGGCAAGAAGCTGGAATTTCATGTTTCTGATCCTGCGCACGGGTTGTTAAAATACAGCGAGGAAGAATTTGTAAAATTTTGGGCATCGACACAGCAGGAAAGCGAACCTGCCGGCATTGCCCTGATACTTGAACCCACTTCCGATTTTTATGTGGAAGAAGGTGAAAAAGTAAAGAAAACGGGATTTGGCTACCTTTTTTCGTACCTGCGTCCCTACCGGAAACTTATTGTTCAGTTACTTCTCGGATTCCTGGTTGGCAGTGTTATCAGTCTCATTTTTCCGTTCCTCACGCAGGCCATCGTTGATGTAGGTATCTCCACTAATAATCTCAATTTTATTGTGCTGGTGCTGGTGGCGCAGCTCGTGTTAACCATCAGTCAAACTGCAGTTGGTTTTATTCGGAGCTGGATTATGCTCCACACCAGTGTGCGGGTAAGTATCTCGCTTATTTCCGATTTTTTGATAAAACTGATGAAACTGCCCATCCGTTTTTTCGATACCAAACTCATCGGCGATCTCCGCCAGCGGATTGAAGACAACCAGCGGATTCAAAACTTCCTTACCCGCAACCTGGTGAGCATGTCGTTCGGAATTTTTATGTTTATCATCTACAGTTTTGTAATGGCGTATTACGACTGGACCATTCTGTTCATTTTTTACGCCGGAAGCACATTGTATGTATTATGGATTTTACTATTCCTGAAAAAACGAAAAGAAATCGATTACAAACGTTTCAACGTGGCTTCGGCCAACCAAAGCAATGTTTACCAGCTGATAACCGGAATGCAGGAAATCAAGCTGAATAATTGTGAAAAACAGAAACGCTGGGAGTGGGAACGTATCCAGGCCAAACTGTTCCGGGTAAGTGTACGCGGACTGATGCTGAACCAAAACCAGGAAGCCGGCTCTATTTTCATTAACCAGGTAAAAAATATTCTCATATCGTTTATTGCCGCCAAATCGGTAATTGAAGGCGACATGACACTGGGTATGATGATGGCCATTATCTATATTATTGGCCAGCTTAATAGTCCCATCAACGAATTTATCGGTTTTATCCGCGCCGGACAGGATGCTAAAATCAGTTTGGAACGCCTGGGAGAAATCCATCAGCGTGACGATGAAGAGCAGGTTGAGGTGCAGAAAAATAATGAACTGCCCGAAAGAAAAGAGATAGCCATCTCAGATTTGTCATTTCATTACGAAGGGCCTAAATCACCGCGGGTGCTCGATAAAATTAATTTGGAAATACCCGAAAACAAAGTTACTGCCATTGTTGGTGCCAGCGGAAGCGGTAAAACCACACTCATTAAAATGATGCTGGGTTTTTATCCGCCAAACGAAGGGAAAATTGAAATCGGGGGAATTGGCCTGCAGCAGTTCAATATGGAAATGTGGCGCAGCAACTGCGGTGTGGTAATGCAGGATGGTTTTATCTTTTCGGATACCATTGCAAACAACATTGCCGTGGCCGATGATTATCCGGATAAGGAAAAACTGAAACGCGCCGTGGAAATTGCCAATATCGGCGATTACATCGAGAGTCTGCCGTTGCGTTATAACACAAAAATAGGCCAGGAGGGAACCGGCCTGAGCCAGGGACAGAAACAGCGCATATTAATTGCGCGCGCGGTTTATAAAGATCCGAAGTACCTCTTTTTCGATGAAGCGACCAACGCCCTCGATGCCAATAATGAAAAAGTCATTATGGGAAAACTTTCCGGATTTTTCGAGGGAAGAACAGTGGTTACTGTTGCACACCGGTTAAGCACGGTAAAAAGCGCTGATAAAATTGTGGTGCTGGAGAAAGGCCGGATTGTGGAAACAGGCACCCACGAAGACCTGGCAGCAAAAAAAGGAGCGTATTACGAGCTGGTGAGAAATCAACTTGAATTAGGGAGTTGACAAATTGACAAATTGAAAAATTGAGAAATTGACAAATTGAGAAACTGACAAATTGAGAAACTGATAAATTGGAAGCTGATAGATTGAAAAATGAGAAATTGACAAATTGTAGAACTGGGAAATTGAAAACATTTAAAATGAATTATTATGGAAAAGAATTATCTGACTATAAAAAAAATAAGTGCTTACAATAAGTCTTTTGATTTTTCCAATGAAGTTTGGGATACAGTTATAAAATGGGATTATTTTGCAAAAGATACAGTTGGTAAACAATTAGTGAGGTCAGCTGATTCAATTTCAACAAATATTGCAGAAGGTTTTGGAAGGTATTCAAAAAAAGATAAAGTTAGATTTTACAGAATTAGTTTAGGTTCTTTAGAGGAAACCGGAGACTGGATTCGAAAAGCTCAAAGAAGAGAATTGATAACATTCGAAATTAGTTCTAAATTTATCGATGCAATAAATGATATTCGTTCAGAAATATTTCATTTGATTAAATTCACAAACGAAAAATTAAAATATTAAGTCAAGCCATTTTGCAATTTCATAATTTTACAGTTTTGCAATTTCACAATGTCTCAATTTTGCAATTTCACAATGTCACAATTTTTCAGTTTCACAGTTTTACAATTTCATAGTTCAACCATTTTACAATTTGAATACAAATAATAACATAGAAATTCGATCCGACGAAGTACAGGAGATTTTGGGTACGCCACCGCGTTGGATTGTGCGTTGGGGCATAACCATTATGTTACTTGTGGTCGCTGTTTTGCTGGCCGGTAGTTACTTTTATAAATACCCCGATTTAATTTCTTCCCGCATAACCATTCTTTCAGAAAATCCACCCGTGCAAATTGTAGCCAAATCTGATGGTAAAATAGATAAACTTTTTGTCTCTAACAACCAGCAGGTGAATCAGGGCGATTTGTTGGCTGTTATTGAAAATACAGCGAATTATAACGATGCTTACCGGCTGCTCGCTAAACTTGATTCCATTAATGAAGTTTTTGCCAAACAAGAAATGTTCAGGTTTGTCTCTTTTGATGAAAATTACAGTCTCGGGCAATACCATTCCTACTTTTCATCCTTTATTAGCCAGCTTCGAAGTTACCATACATTTTTAACGTTCAATCCTTACGACCAGCGGATTGAATCGCTTGAAGAGCAGGTAACCGACTACAGGGTTTACTTTAATAAATCGCGGGAGGAGATAAACGTTTTGAGGCAGGATTATGAACTGGCTTTTGGTCAGTTTGTCCGTGACTCAACACTTTATCGTCAGCAGCTTATTTCCGAATCGGATTATGAAAAATCGAAAGCTGCTATGCTGAAACAAAAATTAGCCTACCAGCAGGCAATGACAGAACTGGCCAATATTCAAATGACAATGAACAACCTGCAGCAGCAAATCAGGGAACAGCAGGTTTTAAAAGCCGAGGCCGAAAATCAGTTGCTGTCTGTTTTAAAAGAAAGATACGACAATCTGAAAAATCAACTCATCAGCTGGGAGCAGGCATTTATTTTGAAAACACCAATTGAAGGACAAGTTACTTTCACGAATGTGTGGAGCGCCAATCAATATGTTACCACAGGGGATGTTGTATTTACAGTAGTCCCCAATCAGGAGCAGAACATTATCGGCAGGGCGCAAGTTCCAATTGCCGGTGCCGGGAAAATTAAACCCGGGCAACGGGTTAATATTAAGCTCGATAATTATCCGCACATGGAATTCGGAATAGTGGAAGGCAAAATAACCAACATATCGAAAGTTCCGGTCACAACTGAAGGAGGCGCATTTTATACGGTTGAAGTTTCGCTTGTTAACAATCTGGTAACCAACTACAACAGGGAGCTGCCATTCAGCCAGGAAATGCAGGGAACTGCCGAAATTGTTACCAAAGACCGGCGCTTAATCCAACGACTTGTTGATCCTATTATTTCTGTGGCAAAAGAAAGATTGTAGAACCGCAAAAAACAGCCCCCCACATTGACTTATCAACTTTAATTTTTTGAAAAAAAAGTAGGAAAAAGTTTGTTCTTTGCTCAAAATTAGTACTTTTGCGTGCCGTTTTTCAGGGTGAAAAGATAAAATAGAGCCGGGAAAACATTGTTTTTATTGAAATTTAACATACTTTTGCAGTCCATTTTTAAGGATTATTAACTAAATAAAAAACAGGTATTTATGCCAACTATTCAACAATTAGTTAGGAAAGGAAGACAAACCCGGGTGGAGAAAAGTAAATCCCCGGCCCTTGACTCATGCCCGCAACGTCGTGGCGTTTGTGTACGTGTTTACACAACAACACCCAAAAAACCGAATTCGGCCATGCGTAAAGTGGCAAGGGTAAGGTTAACAAATGGAAAAGAAGTGAATGCTTACATTCCGGGCGAAGGACATAACCTGCAGGAACACTCCATTGTTTTGGTGCGTGGTGGCAGGGTAAAAGACTTGCCTGGTGTGCGTTATCACCTTATTCGCGGAGCCCTCGATACCGCAGGTGTTGAAGGCCGTTTGCAGCGCCGTTCGAAATACGGAGCTAAAAGACCCAAGAAATAATTTAATTTTTTTTAATAACAAACTGGTTATTTAGTGGTTTGGTTGAGTAAGTAAGTCTCTCAAGTCTTCCGGGGACAAGCTGAAGACCGCCGAAGGGCAGCCGATTTAAATAACACTTAAAGAGTACAAAATGAGAAAGACAAAACCGAAGAAGCGGATTATTTTACCGGACCCGATTTTTAATGATGTATTGGTAACCCGGTTTGTCAACGACCTGATGCAAGACGGGAAAAAATCAGTAGCTTATGCTATTTTTTACGATACGTTAAAACTGGTTGAACAGCGTGTTAAAGATACTGAACTGACACCCCTTGAAATCTGGAAAAAAGCGTTGGAAAATGTTGCCCCTGCTGTTGAGGTTAAAAGCCGCCGTGTAGGTGGTGCTACCTTTCAGGTTCCTATGGAAATCAGGCAGGAGCGGAAAATGGCTATCAGTATTAAAAACATGATTTTATTTGCCCGCAAACGTTCGGGTAAATCAATGGCCGATAAACTGGCGGCAGAAGTAGTTGCTGCATACAACGGTGAAGGCGGTGCCTTTAAACGTAAAGAAGATACCCACCGCATGGCCGAAGCCAACCGCGCTTTCGCACATTTCAGATTTTAGTTTAGTGGTTATTAATGGCATAGTAAAATAATCAGGATTAGAAAATTGGTATTAAAATATGGCTAAGCAAGATCTGAAAAATACAAGAAACATTGGCATCATGGCCCACATCGATGCCGGCAAAACAACCGTTACAGAACGAATACTGTTCTATACCGGGTTAACTCACCGGCTGGGTGAAACACATGATGGCTCTGCCACTATGGACTGGATGGAGCAGGAGCAGGAACGGGGTATTACAATTACTTCGGCTGCTACTACTACCTTCTGGAAATATAAAGACCAGGAACACAAAATTAATATAATCGATACTCCCGGACATGTCGATTTTACTGTTGAAGTTGAACGTTCACTCAGGATACTCGACGGAACTGTGGCACTCTTTTGTGCCGTAGGTGGTGTTGAGGCACAATCTGAAACGGTGTGGCGCCAGGCCGAAAAATACGGTGTGCCGCGCATTGCTTTTGTGAATAAAATGGATCGCCAGGGAGCCGATTTCTTTAATGTTTATAATGAAATTAAAGAAAAACTGGGGGCTAATCCTATTCCACTTCAGATTCCTATTGGTTCTGAACAAAGCTTCTCAGGAGTAATCGACTTAATTGAAATGAAAGCGGTTCGCTGGTTCGACGACGAAACCATGGGAACCAACTACAGTTTGGAAGAAATTCCGGAAGATCTTAAAGAACAAGCGGAGGAATGGCGCGGAAAACTGGTTGAATCAGTTGCCGAAATTGATGATGATCTTTTGGAACGCTATTTCGAAGATCCGGATTCGATTACCAAAGAAGAAATGCTCGCAGTTATCCGCAAGGCAACCATCGATGGCATAATCGTACCGTTAATGTGCGGTTCTGCATTTAAAAACAAAGGCGTTCAACGCCTGCTCGATGCTGTTTGTGCTTTCCTTCCCAGCCCGCTCGATAAAGGCGATATTACCGGTGTTAACCCGTCAACTCAAAAAGAAGAAATCCGTACTGCCAACGTTGATGAGCCAATGGCGGCTCTCGCATTTAAAATTGCTACTGACCCGTTTGTTGGCCGGCTGGCATATATGCGCGTTTATTCCGGTAAAATTGAGGCCGGAAGCCAGGTATTGAATATTCGTACCGGGAAAAAAGAACGCATTTCGCGCCTTTACCAGATGCACTCCAACAAACAAAATCCCAAAGATGTAATTGAAGCAGGTGATATTTGCGCCGCTGTAGGCTTTAAAGATATTCGTACCGGTGATACCCTTTGCGATTTAAAGCATCACATTGAGCTGGAAAGCATGGAATTTCCGGAACCGGTGATAGGTATCGCTGTTGAGCCCAAATCGCAGAAAGACCTCGACCGTTTGGGGAATGGGCTGTCAAAACTGGCAGAAGAAGACCCTACATTCCAGGTTCAAACCGATCACGATTCAGGTCAGACAATTATCCGTGGGATGGGTGAACTGCACCTCGAAATTATTATCGACAGGTTAAGAAGAGAATTCAAGGTTGAATGTAACCAGGGGACACCACAGGTTGCATACAAAGAAGCAATCAGCAATCCCGTTGAGTTCCGCGAAGTATTCAAGAAACAAACCGGGGGCCGTGGTAAATTTGCCGATATACAGGTAAAAATTGAACCTGCCGAAGATGCCAAACAAGGCCTCGAATTCATCGATAAAGTTAAAGGAGGAAATATTCCGCGTGAATACATTCCTTCAGTACAAAAAGGTTTCGAAGAGGCAATGTCTAACGGGCCGCTTGCCGGATTTCCCGTTGATGGGCTTAAAGTTACTTTGCTCGACGGCTCGTTCCACCCTGTGGATTCAGACCAGTTGTCGTTCGAAATTTGTGCAAAGCAGGCATTCAGGAACGCTGCATCAAAAGCAGGCCCTAAATTGCTCGAACCCATTATGAACCTGGAAATTGTAACTCCGGAAGAATACATGGGCGATATTATTGCCGACCTGAACCGCAGAAGAGGTGAAGTTGCCGGTATGGAAACCAAAGGAAACGCGAAAGTTATTGAAGCCAACGTTCCGTTGGCCGAGCAGTTCGGTTATGTTACCGTGTTGCGGACATTATCGTCAGGAAGAGCCACTTCTTCAATGGAATTCAGCCATTATCAGGAAGTGCCGCGCAACCTGGCGGAAAAGGTACTTGAAAATGTACAAGGTAGAGTTGATTTATTATAAATATTTAATTGAGTTCTCATCATGAGCCAAAAGATCAGGATTAAGCTGAAATCGTACGATCACAATTTGGTTGACAAGTCGGCTGAGAAGATCGTAAAAACAGTAAAAACAACTGGAGCTGTTGTAAGTGGTCCAATTCCACTGCCAACACACAAAAGGGTGTTTACTGTTTTGCGTTCAACCTTTGTAAATAAAAAATCAAGGGAGCAGTTTCAATTGTCATCTTACAAAAGGTTGATTGACATCTACAGCTCAACTGCAAAAACAATTGACGCCTTAATGAAGCTGGAATTACCCAGTGGCGTTGAAGTAGAAATTAAAGTTTGATAATTTAAAAAAGTAGTCGAAATGGCTGGACTTATTGGAAAAAAAATCGGAATGACATCCGTATTCAGTGTTGAGGGGAAAAATGTCCCATGCACTGTGATTGAAGCCGGTCCCTGTGTAGTTACGCAGGTTAAGACCAAAGAAAAAGAAGGCTACGATGCGCTGCAACTTGCTTACGGTGACAAAAAAGAAAACAAAGCCACCAAAGCAGAGTTTGGGCACTTTAAAAAGGCTGGTGTTACACCAAAGCGCAAAGTAGTAGAGTTTAGGAACACCTACCGGGGAGAATTTAATCTTGGTGACCCTGTAACTGTTGACATTTTTCACGAACTGGATTATGTCGATGTTGTGGGAACTTCCAAAGGAAAAGGATTCCAGGGAGTAGTAAAACGCCATAATTTCCATGGTGTTAACGATGCTACCCACGGTCAGCATAACCGACTGAGAGCACCGGGTTCAATTGGTGCATCATCGTGGCCTAGCCGCGTTTTTAAAGGTATGCGTATGGCCGGACGAGACGGTAACGAAACCATAACCATCGAAAACCTGATGGTATTAAAAGTGATTCCTGAGAAGAATTTATTAGTGGTGAAAGGTTCGGTGCCTGGCGCCAAAGGTTCATACTTAATTATTAGGAAACAATGGAACTAAGTGTACTGAATAAAGAAGGAAAAGATACGGGAAGAAAGGTTACGTTAAGCGACCAGATTTTTGGAATCGAACCCAGCGACCATGCTATTTACTTAGATGTAAAACAATATTTGGCAAACAAACGACAGGGAACCCACAAATCCAAAGAGCGCTCAGAAGTAACCGGAAGTACCCGTAAGATAAAAAGACAAAAAGGAACCGGTACAGCACGTGCCGGCGATATTAAATCGCCAATTTTCCGCGGAGGGGGTACCGCATTTGGCCCGCGTCCGAAAAGCTACAGTTTTAAACTTAACAAAAAAGTTAAACAACTGGCACGTAAATCGGCACTCTCATACAAAGCCCGTGAAAACGGTATTGTTGTAGTTGAAGATTTTAATATGGAAGCACCCAAAACGAAAGAAATTGTGAATATGAAAAGCAATTTGCAAATTGCTGATAAAAAGTCACTTTTCGTTTTACCAGCCGAAAATAATAACATATATTTGTCGTCCAGAAATTTGCGCGATGTTTCGGTTGTATTAGCTTCTGAACTAAATACTTATAATATTTTAAACGCAAAGTCTGTTGTTCTTCTCGAAGGTTCGGTGAAGAAAATAGAAGAGGCTTTTAAACTAAAAGGCGATTAATAAGATGGAAATTTTAATAAAACCATTGGTTACCGAGAAAATGAACGAGCTGTCAGAACGGTTCACCCGTTACGGCTTTATTGTTGATCGCAATGCAACCAAACCGCAAATTAGAAAAGCGGTTGAAAACATGTATAATGTAAAAGTAGATTCTGTCAATACAGTGGTTTACGGTGGTAAAATGAAGTCCAGATACACCAAATCAGGCGTTATCACCGGAAAAACCAATGCTTACAAAAAAGCAATCGTTACATTGGCAGAAGGAGACAGTATAGATTTTTACAGTAATATTTAATTAATAAAATGGCAGTAAGAAAATTAAAACCAGTAACTCCGGGTCAGAGGCACAAAATAATTGGTGCTTTTGATACCATTACTGCATCTACACCTGAAAAATCATTGTTGGAGCCCCTGCGGAAAACTGGTGGCAGGAATAACCAGGGCCGCATGACGATGAGGTATAGAGGTGGGGGACACAAACGCAAATACCGTGTTATCGACTTTAAACGCGATAAAGACGGTGTTGCAGCTGTTGTCGATTCAATTCAGTACGATCCAAACCGTTCTGCCCGAATCGCCCTCGTGAAATACGAAGATGGCGAGAAAAGGTACGTTGTTGCGCCAAACGGGTTGCAAGTTGGGCAAACAATTAAAAGCGGTTCAGGTGTCGCTCCTGAAGTTGGAAATTCCCTTCCCCTGTCCGAAATACCTCTCGGTACTTTGGTTCACAACATTGAGCTCCATCCTGGTCAGGGTGGTGTGATGGCACGTAGTGCAGGCGCATTTGCGCAATTGACCTCTCGTGAAGGTAAATATGCAATACTGAAATTACCTTCAGGCGAATCTCGTATGGTACTAACAACCTGCAGGGCAACTGTTGGAACTGTTGGAAATGCAGAACATAACCTCGAAGAATCCGGTAAAGCCGGTCGCTCACGTTGGTTAGGAAGAAGGCCAAGAGTACGTGGTGTTGTTATGAACCCGGTCGATCACCCAATGGGTGGTGGAGAAGGCCGTGCTTCAGGCGGACACCCAAGATCACGTAAAGGTGTTCTGGCGAAAGGGTACAAAACCCGTTCGAAGAAAAAAGCGTCCAACAGGTACATTGTAGAACGTAAGAAAAAATAATTAAAGGAAAGTAATTATGAGTCGTTCGTTAAAAAAAGGCCCGTTTATCGATGTTAATCTTGACAAGAAAATTAGCACGATGAATGATGCAGGGAAAAAATCGGTTGTAAAAACCTGGGCCAGGGCTTCAGTAATTTCTCCTGATTTTGTAGGCCATACCATAGCCGTACACAACGGAAACAAATTTATTCCGGTTTACATTACCGAGAATATGGTAGGTCATCGTTTGGGTGAATTTGCACCCACACGCACATACAGGGGACATGCTGGTAACAGAAGATAGGCATATTTTAATTTTAAAAAGAAGAAAGAATGGGTGCCAGAAAAAGATTAGCAGCTGAAAAACGTAAAGAAGAAAGAAAGCAACAATATTATGCTGTTTTAAAAAATTGCCCTACATCTCCACGAAAAATGAGGCTTGTAGCCGATTTGATCCGCGGCATGGAGGTGAATCACGCGTTAGATGTCTTGAAATATTCCTCGAAAGAAGCATCGCGCAGGGTAGAAAAACTCCTTTTATCAGCCATTGCCAACTGGCAGGCTAAAAACGAAGGAGAACGTTTAGAGGAAAGTGAATTATACGTAAAAAATATCATGGTAGATTCAGGCCGAATTCTGAAAAGGTTACGCCCGGCTCCCCAGGGTCGGGCTCACCGAATCAGAAAACGTTCCAATCACGTGACACTTTACGTAGACCGAAAAGAAAATGTTGTTGAAGAAAATCTTAATCAGTAGTACATGGGACAAAAAGTAAATCCAGTTTCAAATCGTTTAGGGTTCATCAAAGGATGGGACTCGAATTGGTTCGGTGGTGACGATTACGGCGACAAGCTGGCCGAAGATCAAAAAATAAGGGAATATTTGAATGCCCGTTTGGCCAAAGCCAGTATATCCAGAATCGTGATTGAGCGCACATTGAAGCTCATAACCATTACCGTACACACTTCACGCCCAGGTATTATTATTGGTAAAGGTGGACAGGAAGTCGATAAACTGAAAGAAGAGCTGAAGAAGATTACCAGTAAAGAAGTTCAGATCAACATTTTCGAGATCAAACGTCCTGAACTCGATGCCAAAATTGTTGCCAACAACATTGCACGGCAAATCGAGGGTAAAATTGCTTACCGCAGGGCAGTTAAAATGGCTATCGCTTCAACCATGAGAATGGGAGCTGAAGGTATTAAAGTATTGGTTTCAGGCAGGTTGAACGGAGCAGAAATGGCACGTGCAGAAATGTACAAAGATGGCCGTACTCCGTTGCACACGCTCCGGGCCGATATCGATTATGCACTGGCAGAAGCGCTGACCAAAACCGGGCTTATCGGAGTAAAAGTCTGGATATGCAAAGGAATGGTTTACGGTAACCGCGACCTCTCACCAAACGTTGGCCAGAAACAAGGCCGCGGAGGCAAAGGAGTTGGCGGCGGAGCACGTAACAGAAGAAGAAAATAGTGGTTAATAACACTCATTAAGTTATAAAAGAATGTTACAGCCAAAAAAGGTAAAATTCAGAAGAGTACAAAAGGGCCGGATGAAAGGCAATTCCCAACGCGGGAACCAGCTCGCTTTCGGTTCGTTTGGAATAAAATCGTTGGAAGAATCGTGGATTACCGGAAGGCAGATTGAAGCTGCCAGGGTTGCGGTAACCCGTCACATGCAACGACAAGGACAAATATGGATACGAATATTTCCCGATAAGCCAATTACCAAAAAACCCGCCGAAGTGCGCATGGGGAAAGGTAAAGGAGCTCCGGAAGCATTTGTTGCACCGGTATCGCCAGGGCGGATTATTATTGAAGCCGACGGCGTATCGCACGAAATGGCCAAAGAGGCATTGCGCCTTGCAGCCCAAAAGTTGCCGGTAACAACAAAGTTTGTGGTTAGGAGAGATTTTGTTGAAGAATAAAAAGGTGAATGAATATGAAAACTTCAGAAATTAAAGAATTGACGACAAAAGAAATCGTCGAGAGAATTGATACCGAAAAGGAAAATCTTGTTCGCCTTCGCTTGAACCATGCAGTTTCGCCACTTGATAACCCTTTGAAATTAAAGGAAACCAAGAAGAATATTGCAAGGCTCAAAACTGTTCTTCGTCAAAGGGAATTAAGTGAAAACCAGAATTAATTCAACGATGGAAGAAAATAAAGTGAGAAATCTCAGAAAAGAGCGAATCGGGGTTGTTGTTAGCGATAAAATGGACAAAACCATTGTGGTTGCTGAAAAAAAGAAAATGAAGCATGCCATGTACGGGAAGTTCGTGAATAAAACAACAAAATTTCATGCCCACGATGAGAAAAATGACTGCAACATTGGCGATAAAGTGCGGATTATGGAAACTCGTCCGCTGAGTAAAAGCAAACGTTGGAGATTAGTTGAAATAATTGAAAGAGCGAAGTAATCATGATACAACAAGAAACAAGATGTTCGGTTGCCGATAACAGTGGGGCCAAAGATGTACTCTGTGTACGTGTTCTTGGAGGTACGAGGAAACGTTATGCTTCGCTTGGCGATACTGTTGTTGTTTCGGTAAAAAGTGCCATACCGGGCAGTGAAGTGAAAAAAGGTTCAGTATCCAGGGCAATTGTAGTGCGCACCAATAAAGAAGTACGCCGTACAGACGGTTCGTACATCCGGTTCGACGATAATGCCGTTGTACTGTTAAACAATCTGGGAGAAATGCGCGGAACCCGTATTTTCGGGCCCGTTGCACGCGAGTTAAGAGATAAAAATATGAAAATTATTTCTCTTGCACCAGAAGTACTGTAATTTGAAAAAGCTCAAGAAATGCAGAAAAAGTTACACATAAAGAAAGGTGACACTGTGGTTGTGATTACCGGAAACTACAAAGGCCAGAAAGGCCGCGTACTTGAAGTAATCAGAAATAACGACAGAGCAATTGTGGAAGGTGTGAACCTGGTAAAAAAACATACCAAACCCAATGCAGATAATCCGCAGGGTGGTATTATCGAACAGGAAGCACCGATTCATATCTCAAACCTGATGCTGGTTGATCCGAAAAGCGGAGAAAGAACCCGTATTGGGCGCAGAGAAAATGATAAAGGTAAATTAATACGTTATTCCAAAAAATCTGGAGAGGAGATTAAGTAATGGCTTACGTACCAACTCTAAAAAAGAAATATCAGGAAGAAATAATTCCTGCACTGAAGAAGGAGTACAACTATTCCTCTGTCATGCAGGTTCCGAAATTGGAAAAAATTGTCCTTAACCAGGGCGTGGGAGATGCTATTGCCGACAAAAAAATTATTGACATTGCCCAACAGGAAATGACAATGATTGCCGGACAAAAAGCAGTTCAAACCATGTCTAAAAAAGACATTTCCAATTTTAAACTGAGAAGGAAAATGCCAATCGGGGTGCGCGTTACATTGCGCCACGACCGGATGTATGAATTCCTCGACCGTCTTATTTCGGCAGCATTGCCACGTATTCGCGATTTTCGCGGTATCGAAAGTAAAATGGACGGAAGTGGAAACTACACACTCGGTGTGCCGGAACAAATCGTATTCCCCGAAATCGTTCTGGATAAAGTGAGTAAAATTAATGGTATGAATATTACCTTTGTTACTTCTGCAAAAACCGACGAAGAAGGTTTTGCTCTGTTAAAAGAATTAGGTTTACCATTTAAAAACATTAAAAAGAACTAAGCTATGGCCAAGGAATCAATGAAAGCCCGCGAAAGAAAAAGGGCAAAGCTAGTTGAAAAATATGCCGGGAAAAGGGCCAGGCTGAAAGCCGAAGGAGATTGGGAAGGTTTGCAGAAGTTGCCTAAAAATTCTTCCAGGGTACGTTTGCACAACCGTTGCAAACTTACCGGAAGGCCAAAAGGTTACATGAGGCAATTTGGAATCAGCAGAATCAATTTCCGCGAAATGGCTTCAGAAGGTTTAATTCCGGGAGTTAAAAAGGCTAGTTGGTAATTGTTAAAGACTTGAATAATGAGTAAAGTATCAGATCCGATAGCAGATTATCTTACAAGGGTGCGTAATGCAATTCTTGCAAAACACCGCGTAGTAGATATCCCAGCTTCAAATTTAAAAAGAGAAATTACCAAAATTCTGAAAGAAAAGGGGTATATTTTAAACTATAAGTTTGAAGACGATAAAGGCTACCAGGGCAATATTAAAATTGCACTGAAATACCACCCCGAAACGAATATATCTGCAATAAAAGGTTTAGAAAGAATTAGTAAACCAGGTTTGCGCCAGTACTGTCACAGTAAAAATGTACCGCGTGTACTCAATGGTTTAGGAATTGCTGTTATTTCAACCTCGAAAGGAGTAATTACCGACAAAGAAGCTCGTGAGCAGAAAGTTGGTGGTGAAGTTTTATGTTACGTGTATTAAAAAAAGGAAAAGATCATGTCAAGAATAGGTAAATGGCCCATTGAAATACCGTCAGGAGTTGAAGTAAAGCTGAACGATGATCATTCCGTTACAGTGAAAGGACCTCTTGGTGAGTTGCACCAAAAGCTAAATCCCGAAATTGAGGTTGAAATTGAAAATAATACCATCAATTTTACCCGTTCGGGTGAAACAAAACGCCTCAAATCGTTGCACGGCTTAAATCGTGCATTGGTTAACAACATGGTTGTTGGCGTTACAAAAGGTTACGAAATAAAATTAGAACTTGTAGGCGTAGGATACCGTGCCGAATTGTTACCGAATAATGTCCTTGACCTTGTTCTGGGTTTTGCACACCATACCTACCTGCAACTCCCGCCCGAAGTACAGGTTGAAGCAAAATCTGATAAACGCAGTAACCCCATTGTCACGCTCAAGAGCGCTGATAAACAATTGATTGGACAGGTAGCTGCTAAAATCAGATCGTTCCGTAAACCAGAACCATACAAAGGAAAAGGGATTAAGTTTGTAGGTGAAGTGTTAAGGCGTAAAGCTGGTAAAGCCGCATCTAAATAATTTTTTGAAAAATTAGTTATTATGGCATTAACAAAAACAGAAAGGCGAAACAGGATAAAAAGCCGGGTGAAAAAAGTAATATCCGGCACAGCTGAACGTCCGCGTTTAAGTGTATTCAGGAGCAATAAACAAATATATGCTCAATTAGTCGACGATGTTAACGCAACAACTTTAGTGGCTGCTGGTTCTACCGAAAAAGAAATTGTTTCGGCAGAAGGCAACAAATCCGAAAAAGCAGCAATGGTTGGTAAACTCATTGCTAAAAAAGCAAAAGATGCCGGCTTCGAAAAAGTTGTATTCGACAGGAGTGGTTATTTATACCACGGCAGAGTTAAACAATTAGCTGACGCGGCCCGTGAAGGCGGCCTTAAATTCTAATAAGATTATGGCGAAAATTAGTAAAAGAGTTAAAACAAGCGACCTTGATTTAAAAGACAGGTTAGTAGCCATTAACCGTGTTACCAAAGTTACAAAAGGTGGACGTACTTTTAGTTTCTCGGCCATTGTAGTTGTAGGTAACGAAGACGGAATTGTAGGCTGGGGCCTTGGTAAAGCAAGCGAAGTTACTACCGCTATTGCCAAAGGCGTTGAAGCCGCTAAAAAGAACCTGGTAAAAGTGCCGGTTATTAACGGTACTATTCCACACGAACAGGCTGCTCGTTATGGTGGAGCTGATGTATTGATTAAGCCCGCCACCCCTGGTACAGGTGTTGTAGCCGGAGGTGCAATGCGTGCTGTTCTCGAAAGTGTTGGAATTACAGATATCCTGGCAAAATCCAAAGGCTCTTCCAACCCGCACAATATGGTTAAAGCTACTATGGAAGCGCTGCTCGAACTGAGAGATGCTTATACCGTAGCCCAGCAAAGAGGTGTATCATTGGAAAAAGTTTTTAAAGGATAACACAGTTATGGCTAAAATAAAAATTACACAGGTAAAAAGTAGCATTGGTTCAACCAAACGCCAGAAAGCAACGCTTGAAGCGCTGGGGTTACGCAAGTTAAACCAGACTATTGAACATGAAGCTACTCCCCAAATTATTGGCATGGCCAATAAACTGGGGCATTTAATTAGTGTTGAAGAAGTATAAAATATTTCAAATAGCTTAAAATTATGGATTTAAGTAAGTTAAAACCTGCTTCGGGTTCTACCAGAAAAGACAAACGTATAGGAAGAGGACAGGGCTCAGGAAGGGGAGGAACATCCACCCGCGGCCACAAAGGTCAGAAATCGAGATCAGGTTATTCCAGGAAAGTAGGTTTTGAAGGTGGTCAAATGCCGTTGCAACGCGTTGTCCCAAAATCAGGTTTTAAAAATTTCAACAGGGTTGAATATAAAGCAATAAACCTCGATGTATTGCAACAACTCGCTGAAAGCAGAAATCAGAACTCAATTGACATGGATACTCTGGTAAATGCAGGCGTGGCTTCAAAAAACGAAAAAGTTAAGATTTTGGGTGGAGGCTCATTAAATCTCAAACTCGATGTTAAAGCCCATGCATTTTCCAAAAGTGCCAAAGAAGCAATTGAAAAATTAGACGGAACCACTGAAATACTGTAAACTGGTATGAAACGATTTATAGAGACCCTAAAGAATATTTACAAAATTGAAGACTTAAGGTTGCGAATCGGAACAACACTGTTCTTTATCTTAATCTACCGATTAGGATCGTTTGTAGCGCTTCCCGGCATTGACCCGGCCCAATTGCAAAATTTAAAAAGTCAAACATCAGATGGGTTGCTTGGGCTGATTGACATGTTTTCAGGAGGTGCATTCTCGCAGGCTTCAATTTTCGCTTTAGGAATTATGCCGTACATTTCTGCCTCAATTGTAATTCAGTTACTCGGAATTGCAGTACCCTATTTCCAGAGGTTGCAGAAAGAGGGAGAGTCAGGAAGAAGGAAAATTAATCAGATTACACGGTATCTAACCGTTGTTATTCTGATATTCCAGTCGCCGGCATATTTAACCAACCTGCATATGCAATTGCCCGCATCGGCATTTGCAATGAAAGGAGCCTTGTTTACGGTTTCTTCAGTAGTTATTCTTACGGCAGGTTCTATGTTTGTTATGTGGTTAGGCGAACGCATTACCGATAAAGGAATCGGTAACGGTATTTCGCTAATCATTATGATTGGAATTATTTCCCGTTTACCTCGCGCAGTTGCCCAGGAATTTGCTTCCCGGATCAACCAGCAAGGTGGAGGACTGGTAATGTTCCTGGTTGAGTTTGTTATCCTGTTCGTCGTGTTTATGGCAGCAATCCTGCTCGTTCAGGGGACGCGCCGTATTCCGGTGCAATATGCCAAACGTATTGTGGGTAACAAACAATATGGCGGGGTACGTCAGTACATCCCGCTTAAAGTTAATGCTGCAGGTGTAATGCCTATCATTTTTGCCCAGGCAATTATGATGGTACCTATTACAATTGTAGGAGTTGCTAATTCTGAAAACCTCAGTGGTGTTGCGGCTGCATTATCAAACATGACTGGTTTTTGGTATAACTTTTTGCAGTTTACGCTGGTAGTTGCATTTACTTATTTTTATACTGCAATTACCATTAACCCAACCCAAATGGCAGAAGACATGAAGAAAAACGGTGGGTTTATTCCCGGCGTTAAACCCGGAAAACGAACGGTTGAATTTCTCGATACTATTATGTCGAGAATTACACTTCCCGGTTCCATTTTCCTCGGTTTAATTACAATTCTTCCTGCTTTTGCAATGTTAATGGGAGTTAACCAGTCGTTTGCCCTGTTTTTTGGCGGGACATCACTGCTTATTCTTGTTGGGGTTGTGTTAGATACACTGCAGCAAATTGAGAGTCACCTGTTGATGCGCCATTACGATGGCCTGACAAAATCGGGCCGGATTAAAGGACGTGCCGGTGGCGGAATTTAATGAGTTTTTAATCTGGTTATAATCAGCCGGAAGGAGATTTTAGTTCTGTTATGTAATATAAAAACCTTCTGTTATCTTTGCAGAAAATTGGATAACAAACAGTGGTTTATAATTACTAATCTATTTTATTGACGAATTTTAAAAAAAACAGATTTTAATATGGCAAAACAGCCTTCCATAGAACAAGATGGAACAATTATCGAAGCATTATCAAACGCGATGTTTCGCGTAGAGTTGGAAAACGGGCATGTAATTACGGCCCATATTTCAGGTAAAATGAGAATGCATTATATTAAAATTTTGCCCGGAGATAAAGTAAAAGTCGAAATGTCTCCTTATGATTTAACCAAAGGAAGAATTACATTTAGGTATAAAAACTAAAGAATAGTTAGAATGAAAACCCGAGTTTCAGTAAAAAAGCGCAGTGCCGAATGTAAAATCGTTCGCCGTAAAGGGCGCTTATATGTGATTAATAAAAAGAACCCGAAGTTTAAACAACGGCAGGGGTAATTTTAATTTGAAAAAAAGTAACTTATATGGCACGTATTGTAGGTGTTGATATTCCTAATAATAAAAGAGGTGAGGTAGCTCTTACCTATATTTTTGGTATTGGCCGCAGCAGGGCTAAAATGATCCTTGAGGAAGCAGGCGTTGATCCAAACGTCAAAGTACAGGATTGGAACGATGACCAGTTTGGAGCTATTCGCCGTGTAATTGGCGACAATTACAAGGTTGAAGGGCAACTTAGATCTGAAGTACAAATGAACATTAAACGATTAATGGACATTGGTTCTTACAGGGGAATTCGTCATCGTATTGGTTTGCCCACGCGAGGACAAAGCACCAAAAACAATGCCCGTACCCGTAAAGGAAAACGGAAAACTGTTGCGAACAAAAAAATGGCCACTAAATAAGGATTTTAAGTTATGGCAAAAAAAACAGGAGCAAGCAAGAAAAGAGTGGTTAATGTGGAAGCCAACGGAATGGCCCATGTTCACTCTTCCTTCAATAACATCATTGTTACGCTGACAAATACGAACGGTGAAGTTATATCGTGGTCGTCAGCAGGCAAAAAAGGGTTCCGCGGTTCAAAAAAGAACACTCCTTATGCTGCCCAGGTGGCATCAGAAGAGTGTGGCAAAACCGCATACGACCTTGGACTACGCAAAGTAAAAGTATATGTTAAAGGACCAGGGAACGGGCGCGAATCAGCAATCAGGGCCCTTTCATCTGTAGGTTTGCAGGTAACCGAAATTATTGATGTTACCCCATTACCCCATAATGGATGCAGGCCTGCTAAAAGACGTCGTGTATAATTTTAAAACGAAAAGGAAATGGCTAGATACAGAGGACCAAAATCTAAAATTGCCCGTAAATTCGGAGAGCCCATATTCGGGCCGGATAAAGTTTTTGAGCATAAAAATTATCCACCGGGAATGCACGGTATGTCATCCCGGAGAAGAAAAGTTTCGGAATACGGGCTTCAGTTAAAAGAAAAACAAAAAGCAAAATATACCTACGGCATTTTAGAAAAACAATTCCGTAACTTCTTCGAAAAAGCAACTTCGGCTAAAGGGGTAACCGGTGAAGTATTGTTGCAGCTGCTCGAATCGAGGCTCGATAATATTGTTTTCCGCCTTGGTATTGCAAAAACACGGGCCGCTGCCCGTCAGTTTGTTACACACAAACATATTGTAGTAAACGGAAAAGTAGTTAATATTCCGTCGTATTTGGTAAAACCCGGCGACATAGTTGGTGTCAGGGAAAAATCAAAATCGATGGAAGAAATTACAGACTCATTGCATTCGCGCCGCAGTTCGAACTACGAATGGCTGGAATGGGATAACGACCAGTTGGCCGGTAAATTCCTTAACATGCCCGAGCGTGAAGAAATACCTGAAAACATCAAAGAACAACTTATCGTAGAGTTGTATTCAAAATAATAAATTACTTAAGGTTATTATGGCAATATTAGCATTCCAGAAGCCCGATAAGGTGATAATGTTAGAATCTGACGACAGATTCGGAAAATTTGAGTTCCGCCCGCTGGAGCCCGGTTACGGGATTACCATTGGCAATGCCCTGCGTCGCATCTTATTATCATCGCTCGAGGGGTATGCAATTACCACGGTTAAAATAGAGGGTGTCGATCATGAATTTTCTACGATTAAAGGAGTTATTGAAGATGTTACAGATATTATACTTAATCTGAAACAGATTCGCTTCAAAAATGAAGTGGAAGATTTCGACAGTGAAAAAGTTACTGTTACAATTTCAGGTCAGGAAGAATTTACAGCCGGCGATATCAACAAGTTTATGACCGGGTTCAGGGTGTTGAACCCCGACCTGGTCGTTTGCAGGATGGAACCTGATGTGAAACTCCAGGTGGAACTTACTATTGGCAAAGGGCGTGGATACGTTCCGGCTACCGAAAATAAACCGGTGGAAGAGGAATTTGGAGTAATTCCCGTGGATTCAATTTACACCCCCATCAAAAAAGTAAAGTTTTCGGTTGAAAACTTCCGTGTGGAACAAAAAACCGACTACGAAAAGTTAATTCTGGATATCCAGACCGATGGTTCTGTGCTTCCTAAAGATGCACTGAAAGAGGCGGCTAAAATCCTCATTTATCATTTCATGCTGTTCTCTGACGAGAAGATTACAATCGATTCAGACGAAAAATTTGCAAATGAAGAATTCGATGAAGAGGTACTGCACATGCGCCAGTTGCTGAAAACAAAACTGGTTGATCTCGACCTTTCAGTAAGGGCATTGAATTGCCTGAAAGCAGCAGATGTAGATACTCTTGGCGACCTGGTAACTTACAACCGGAACGATCTGTTGAAATTCAGAAATTTCGGGAAAAAATCGCTTACCGAGCTTGACGACCTTCTCGAGAATATGGGATTGAGTTTTGGGATGGATATTAGTAAGTATAAACTTGACAAGGATTAAAAGGCAATGAGACACAATAAGAAATTTAATCATTTAAGCCGCACAAGTGCGCACCGTAAGGCAATGTTGTCGAACATGGCCAGCTCGCTGATTGAAAGTAAGCGGATTTCAACTACTGTTGCAAAAGCAAAAGCCCTGCGCATGTACGTTGAACCCCTTATTACCAGGGCAAAAAACGATACTACACACTCCAGGAGAATTGTATTCAGCCAACTGCAAAACAAAGAAGCAGTTTCTGAACTGTTCAGGGAAGTAGCAGCAAAGGTTGCCGATAGGCCGGGAGGATATACACGTATCCTTAGAACCGGAAGCCGATTGGGCGACAATGCTGAAATGTGTATTATCGAGCTGGTTGACTACAACGAAGCCATGCTTGAAGCAAAAGAAGAAGCAGCAAAACCAAAACGTCGTCGTTCACGTCGTGGCGGAAGCGGTAAAAAATCGGAAGCCCAAAAGCCGGCAGCCGAAAAAACCGATAAGCCAGCCGAAGAAGCTGACGAGGAAGTTAAAGTAGTTGAAGATGTTCAGCCGGTTGAAGAAACCGAAGAAAAAACTGAGGTGGTCGAGAAGCCAAAAGCTGAAGAAAAAGCTGAAGATACTTCCACTGATGAACCCAAAGCTGAAAACTCTGATGAAGAGAAGAAAGCTGATGATTCAAAAGAAGACAAAAAGAAAGAAGAATAATCGAATTTTGATAGTTCAAAAAAACCGGCCAGCAACTGACCGGTTTTTTTTTGTCCACTTGTTTTTTAATCATAACATACGAAAACAAGCACCGGTTTATTGGTTTCCGTTTAGCGCTTCAAGTTCTTCCATTAGCTTTTTTCGTTTTGAGTGAGTAAGACCAAGTTGGTCGAGCTCCTCAGGATGCTGCAAAAGTTGGCGGCAAAGCACAATTCCTTTTTGAGAAAGCACAATTTTTTGCTTCCGGGTTAGGTTTGCAAGTGTTGTTACCGGGAAAATGCGTTCCCTTTCAATTAAATCTTTCAGGCTGTTGTTTTTGGGGTAATCCCAACTCAAGAGGTTTAGCCCGCTGCATTTCCCATATTGCAGGGCATCTGACGTAAAACGGGTATTGGTAACTACCCAACCCTCGAAACAGAGGCCGCTGAACTCCTGCATGGATTTTCGTTTTTGGATGATGTCGTCCATTCGTGAGCGGATATATAGCGGGACCTGTACACTCGAAAATTTTCCCTGGCTGTTGTGGAATTTGCATTCCATAAGGTGTTGTTCGCCATTGCCGGTGGCTACCACGTCAACTTCGTGCTGCACACAACTTCCCTGAATAACCTGGCCGGTTTCAACCTCAAATCCCAGCTCCTTAAAAATTTGCCCCACGAAATGCTCAAACGGAAATCCCGATGGGCCAAGCTCGATAATTGCCTTTTTAAGCTTGTACCGGGCGGCCATCCCGCCTCTTTTTTTGCGGAGAAGCGAAAAAGAACGTGCATAAATTTTTCGGGTTGTTGTACCATCCTGCAACCACGATTTTACATCGTTTACAACCGATGCAATTGTTTCGTCGCCGGCACCCGTTCGCCGCAATGAAGCCTGTAACTTCTCTTCCGAAAATGGCTCCGTTTCGCCGGAGGCTTTCTTAATTAGTGTTTTATCGCTCATTTGATTCGTTTTTTCATTTAATTTCACTATTGTCCGGTAAAAATTTTTGGTGATGGGCTAAAGCCCCCATCATAGCTGGCTTTTCACTAACCCCCGCATTAATGCGGGGGTTAGTCATCTCCCCCGGATACCGGGGCTTTAGCCCATGAATTTAATTTGACAAAATAGAATAAATTATTAAAAGTTTCATAATCTTATAGTTCAAATTAAAATAGTGTTTTTCAAAGATTATCCTTTTTGAGATTATTTTACTTACTTTGAATGAAATTAAACGAGCAATCAAACTTTGACCGGAAAAAAACTAAATATTGAAACAGCTTTGCTTAAAGGGTTGAAAAGAGGCGACCACGAGTGTTTTCAAAATCTTTTTGCAAAATACAGTCAGCCGCTGTACCGGTTTTCATTGAGCTACCTGAAATCGACCGAAGCTGCCGAAGACGTGGTTCAGGAAGTGTTTCTGAAAATCTGGCGAAAACGAAAAGAGATAGATACCACTAAATCCTTTCAATCCTATTTATTTACCATCGCCCTGAATGTCATTCGTAAACACTTCAATAAACTCACCGAATCAAACCAACTGAAACACGATTTGCTGATTTCGTTTGCTGAAAACAAGGAAACCTTCGATGAAAAGGATGATTTTCAGGATATGGTTGATAAGCTGGAGGAATTAATTCAGCAAATGCCCAAAAGACGCCGTAAAATTTTCAGGATGAAAAAACTGGAAGGTAAATCGCAAAAAGAGATTGCCGACACTTTTAACATCACTACCAAAACAGTGGAGTACCACATCACCGAATCCATGAAATTTCTAAAAAAGGAATTCGACAAACTCCGCATGAAAGGCATGATATTCTTTTTTCTGTTTTTGAAAAATAAATAATGCGAATCAAGGGTTGAACCCACTTCGGGGTTCTTCTTTGTATCTGCATTATCTCCACGGGTTTTACCCGTGGCTATTATTGTTTAATCCACCATTTGGCGGATAAAGAAATGTCCAAAGGACATTAATAATAATAGCCCCGTGCGAAACTCGGGGGCTAGGATAAGATGGAAACAACAACCCCGGAGTGGGTTGAATTATTGATAATTAATGAATCAATTATCAATGCACCTACCCGCCCAGCGGATCAAAATCGCTTGACGGATAAGAAACCCATTGAATTATAATTTGAAATTTATGTTTTAAATCCAGCGGATTTAAATGTTTATAGAACATTCAGGACAATTAAATAATACGACCCTGGCCAGGGTCGAACTGCAATTCATCCATTTTTTTCTATAAACATTTGATGCCTCTGGCATCAGGCCTATTATAAAACAAAAGGTGCATGATATTTATAGAACGCCTAATACGAAAATAATTCATTTTCTCACTGGGGATTTTCACAAATCCGGGATATAACAATTGAATAAAACAAAAAAAAATAATATTTCATAGGTTTAGGTTAGTTTAGTTAGGCAATTAGAAGGAGTGGTGAAAAAACGCTCCTTCTTTTAAATCAAAAAATGAAGAACGACGTGACATACAAAACCCTTAAAAAATTTTCGGAAGGAAAATATTCCTGGAACGATTATAAAAAAGTAAAAAACTGGTTCAACCGTATTCACGATTACCAGGAAGCAAAACAATATTTATCGGAACAGTGGAACGAAATAAATGAACAGGAACAACCCGACGAGCATTCCCTGAAACACATTTATTACGAAATTGAGCACCAGATTTTCACCGAAGAGCGCAAAAAAGCAAGAAAAAAACGTTGGCTCAGTTTTTATCAAAAAACGGCAGCCATCCTCTTAATTCCGCTCCTCGCGTTTTCTGCCTGGTATTATTTTAGTGGACCGCCACCAACCGATAACAACCAGGCATGGGTGGAAATCAATGCGCCGGAAGGAACCCGCACCCAATTTTCACTTCCCGATGGCTCAACAGGCTGGCTCAACAGCGGCTCAAAACTAAAATACAATCCTGAGTTTGCAGCAAGAAATGTAGAATTGCAGGGAGAAGCCTGGTTCGATGTACAACACGACGAAACCATTTTTACAGTAAACACCGACTATATGGATGTCCGGGTGATGGGCACCCAATTCAATGTGATGACTTATCCAGATATAAATTTTGCAGAAGTGGTATTAGAGGAAGGAAAAGTTGAAGTGCAGGGAACTGATGCCTATTTTGAGAAAATACTGGTTCCAGGTGAAAAACTGAAATACTCATTGGAAGAGAATAGATTCAGGGTACAACAAGTGGATACCAAACCCTACACGGCTTGGAAAGAAGGGTTCCTGCTGCTCGATGATGAGCCATTGGAAACAGCCGCGGCACGCATCGAACGCTGGTATAACGTGGACATCGAAATTAAAGATGAAAAATTAAAGAATTACCGGTTTAAAGCCACTTTTCAGGATGAACCGTTAGAAGAAGTATTACGACTTTTGGCAATGACTACTCCAATGGAATATACCATTGAAAAAAGAGAAACAGGAGATGAGAATGTTTACAGGAAAAAGAAAGTGATAATAGAACAAAAGAAATAAATGCAAAGCAGGAAAGTGCTGGTACCACTTCCCTGCATGAAATTGCAGAGCAATCAAATTTTAAATTTTTAATTATGAACTCTACAAAAATGTAAATTTATGAAAAAGTTTCGAGAATTAAGACGGGATCGCGGTTTTGTTATACGGAGCCGTGCCCTAAAAAAATTGTGGAAAATGACACGACTAACTACTTTACTGATTTTACTGGGAATGGGGCAGGCCTTCGCGCTCGGTTCCTATGCGCAATCGACCACTTTAAACCTGAACTTTAAAAATGCCAACCTCGAGGAGGTTCTGGCAGAAATCGAAAATCAATCGGAGTTCTTTTTTCTGTACAACAAAGACCTGATTGATGTGGAGCAAAAAGTGGATGTGGAGATGCGAAACAAAAAAATCAATGAAATCCTGGACCAGCTTTTCGAAGGAAAAGAAATCCGGTATTTCCTGATCGACCGGCAAATTGTCCTCTCCAATCAATACGGGGAAACCGGCATTACCGGCCAGGAAAATATAACGGTGCAGCAACAACCCGCCGTTTCCGGAACCGTTACCGATGAATCTGGCCAACCGCTGCCCGGCGTAACCGTGGTAGTAAAAGGTACTACCCGGGGAACCGTTACCAATGCAGATGGGGATTACACTATAACTAACATTCCTGAAGATGCTACCTTGCAATTTTCGTTTGTGGGGATGAGGACACAGGAAATGGAAGTGAATAATCAAACAACAATTGATGTTACCATGGAGGTAGATGCGATTGGGCTTGAGGAGGTTGTTGCAGTTGGATATGGAATTCAGAAGAAAGCAACATTGACAGGTTCCGTTGCTGCGGTAAAAGGTGAGGATATTGTAACAACTAAAAATGAGAATGTACAAAATATGCTTACTGGTAAAATTGCAGGTGTACGTGTAACTCAAACAACTTCAGAACCCGGCTCTTTTGATAGTCGTTTTGATATCAGAGGAATGGGAACTCCTTTGGTTATTATTGATGGTATTCCTCGTTCTATTAGCGATTTCCAACGATTGGATCCTAATGATATTGACAATATGTCTGTACTAAAAGATGCATCTGCGGCAATATATGGAGTACGTTCTGCGAATGGTGTTGTTTTAGTTACAACTAAGAGAGGTTCTGCAAATAAAACTGAAATGAATTATTCCGGTTCTTTTACATGGCAAATTCCTTCAGGGTTGCCATCTACTGTTGACGCAATTCAATATATGACTCTAAGGAATGAGCAAGCAATGCACAACGTTAATGGTGGTTCTCGTGTTTTTGGCGATGACCAATTTGAAGCATACCGAACTGGTGAGAAACAAAGTACAGATTGGTATCCTTTAGTATTTAGTGACTATGCTCCACAAACTGTTCATAACCTAAATGCAACCGGAGGAAATGAGAAAACTACTTATTATGCTAGTATTGGTTACCAATATCAGGAAGGTTTTTTCAATTCAAGCGATTTGAGTTATACAAAATACAATGTACGATCAAATGTTACCAGTAAGCTTTCAGACAGACTTACTCTAAAATTGAATTTGAGTTTTATAAATGATGAGCAAAATCGGCCTTATGTAGATTCTTGGTGGATTATTCGAAGTTTCTGGAGGCAAGGTCCTCAAATTCCTGCCTATGCTAACGGAGACAAAACTAAGCCATTTCATGGCTTGATCGAAGGTGATAATCCAATCTCATTTATGGATGCAGATATTTCTGGTTCAAGAAAGTATAATAAGAAGTGGATTCAACCATCAGGTAGCTTAGAATATGATATTCCCGGTGTTGAGGGATTATCTCTGAAAGGATTATTTAGTTATGATTATTATGTAGAAAATAATAATGAATATCAAAGAAAATACAACCAATATAGATATGATGAAGCTTCAGAAACTTTTTCAACATTCACTCGTCAGAGTCCGAACAGAATTAACAGAAGTGTTGTTTTTGATGAACAAATTTTGGCACAAGCGTCGCTAAATTACGACGAAACATTTGACATGCATAAAGTTGCAGGTACTGTAATTTGGGAAGCGCAAAAAAGACAAGGAGATAACTTTGCTGCCCGAAGAGACCTTGTACTGCAGTTGCCCTATTTATTCGCAGGTAGTGCTGATGGGCAGATTGGAACAATGGATCCTAACGCCCTTTATGAAGATTCAAATATGGGATTGGCAGGTAGATTTAATTATGCATTTGACGAAAAATATTTAGCTGAATTTTTATTTCGCTACGACGGATCATCGAGATTTGGAACGGGATCACAATGGGGCTTCTTCCCTGCAGCATCGTTAGGATGGAGGGTTTCTGAAGAAAATTTCTTTGAAAGTATAACAGCTTTATCATTTGTTGAACAATTAAAAATTCGTGCTTCTTACGGTAAAACAGGAGACGATAGGGCTTCAAGCTATCAGTTTATTTCGGGTTATAACTATCCAACAAATGCACGCGGACGAAATTTTGTAGGGGGATATGTATTTGATGGAAGTTTTGTTGCAAGTGCTGATAATAAAGGTATTCCCAATCCAAATATTACATGGTATACATCTACCACATTTGATATTGGAGTTGATTTTGAGGGATGGAATGGTCTTCTGGGATTTTCTGGTGATTATTTTAGCCGAAAACGTGAAGGACTTTTAGATAGACGAACCGGAGGTATTCCTACTGTGGTTGGGGCAAGCCTTCCTCAGGAAAACTTAAATAGTGATCGAACTTACGGCTTCGACCTTGAACTGAATCATAGAAACAGGATAAATAGAGATTTTTATTATAATATGAAAGGTCTGTTTTCCATTGCCCGAGTTAAACGCTTGTATGTAGAGCGGGCGCCACTCGGTAGCTCCTGGGATAACTGGAAAAGTAATCAGAATGATCGTTTACAAGGAGCGCATTGGGGACTTCAAGGCGATGGTCAGTTTCAGTCATGGGAAGAAATCTATTCATCTCCATACTATATAGGCCGAGGTACTATCATTGGAGACTACAAATATGAAGACTGGAATGGTGATGGAGAAATTAATGGTAATGATGACCATCCAACTCGCTACAATCAATATCCCTGGATGAACTTTAGTTACATTTTTAATGCCACATATAAAAGTTTCGATATAAACTTTTTGTTACAAGGTTCAGCTATGAGCTCGTTAATATATGGAGAACAGCTTCGGATACCACTATGGGGAAGTGGTGAATCAGGAGCAATGGTACAATTTATGGATAGATGGCATCCAGTAGATCCCAAAGTGGATCCTTATGATCCTTCAATTGAATGGGTTGAAGGCCGTTTCGCTTACACCGGAACTTTGCCTCCTGCAACTTCTACTTTTAATACTGAAAATAGTGCTTATTTACGCCTTAAGAGTGTAGAGCTTGGGTACACATTATCTTCGAAATGGGTTAATAAAATTGGTATTAAAAACTTTCGCATTTATACGAATGCATACAATTTATTTACAATAACAAAAGTCGACTATGTTGACCCGGAACACCCAGATTCTACATACGGTTACCTGTATCCACTGAATAAGACGGTTTCTGTCGGATTGAATGTTAAATTTTAATAATAATAAGATTATGAAATTAAAATATATTTTACTTACTATAATAGTATTTGGTAGCGTGGTATTTTCCTGTAAAGACTATTTGGATATACCTCCCAAGAACGTTGTGCAAGACAAAGATCTTTTTTCAGACGCAAATTCGGTTGCTATTTATTTGTCACGAATGTATAGTCAAATGCCGTATGAAGATTTTAAATATTCTCCTGCCCGTCAATTTTTTGATGACTGGCTGGTAACTCCGGGAGCTAATGATGGAGCATCTTTAGGACGTGATGCTGGTGGAGCAATGACTAGTGAAGGTTGGGCACGTAATGGTGCATATTGGACACGTGCATATGAGTTACTTCGTGATGCAAACCGTTTGTTAGAAGTCTTACCAGAATACAAAGCGAATTTTAGTGAAGATGAATACAATCATTTTTTAGGTGAAGGTTATTATACGCGTGCTATGGTTTTTTATGCTTTGGCAAAACGTTATGGTGGAATACCTTTGGTCACATCTCTATTGAAATATCCTGAAACTCCTGTTGAAGAACTTGAGATAGCCAGATCTTCTGAAGAAGAAACCTGGAATCAAGTATTGGCTGATTTTGATTTAGCAATTGCCAATCTTTCTACCACAAGTTTAAAGCGAGGTTATGCAAATAAGTATATCGCCTATGCTTTTAAATCTGAAGCTATGCTTTATGCAGGTTCTGTAGCCAAGTATAATACGATTACTGGATTAGGTCAGAAAACAGGTGTGCGGGTTATAGGTTTTGATTCAGGCACAAAAGAAGCAGCTTCAAAAAAATACTTTAAAGAAGCATATAATGCCGCAAGAGAAGTAATGAAATCAGGTAGATATTCATTATATAAGAAAGCATGGGCACCTAACGATAAAGAAGCTCAATTCCAAAATATGGTGGATATGTTCTTCGATAAATCAAGTCCCGAAAATATAGTTAGTAAAGATTACAGTTGGCCGGATTTGGCCCATGGATATGATTCCTATAATGTTCCTCGCCAATTAATGGGGGGTAATGGGTATTCTGCAGGAAACTGCCCTACACTTGACTTTGTTGAGTTATTTGATGGTTTTGCTAAAAATGATGATGGCACAATTAAAGTACTTGACGAGAACAATAAATACCTTTTGTTTGATAATGTGACTGATATATTTGCAAATGCAGAACCACGTTTACGCGCTTATGTAATTTTTCCGGGAGATGTAATGAAAGGCGAAGAGATTGAAATTCGAAGAGGTATTTTTACAGGTGATGTTTCGAATGGGATTGATCCGTTGAGAGTTGTCAATGGTGGTGCGCCTGATAATGGAGTTTCAGGGCCAAGTAATTATAACCAGGTAGATGCTTACAAAGGTACAGGTGCATTTACAGAAAAAGTACTCTTTTTATCTCCAAATGGCAACAATCATGAAACAGTTACATTATCTGATGGAACTGTAATGAATGCAGCTGGCAAAAGTGGCCCTTTTACTGCTGACAATACAGGCGCTATGACAGGATTCACTGTTCGTAAATGGCTGGTCCCGGACTTGCCTACATCTTTGGTTCTTGAAGGTAGATCCGAACAAAGTTTTATTTTGATGCGTTATGCCGAAGTTTTATTAAATGCTGCAGAGGCTGCATCTGAATTGATGCTTGCAGGAGATGATGCACCATCAGGTGATAATTATATGCAAATTGCATATGATGCAATCAAAGATATTCGAGAAAGAGCAGGTGCTGATCCTATGGATGGTACTTCTGATATTACCGGGCAGGCTGGTCTTGAGCTTATCCGTAAAGAGCGTATGAAAGAGCTTGCTTTTGCACACAAAACGCTTTGGGATATTAGGCGTTGGAGAATCCAACATTCTATGGATATAAATGGAAGAACTCAATCTGATGGTGCATACTATAAAGGTTTATACCCGTTTTATTCAACTGAAGCAGATAAATACTTTTTCGATGCCGGGATAGCTGAATTTAGAAGGGTTTTTCGATTGACAGAAAATGAGTATTACTTTTTAATACCAGGAGGTGAAGTTTCAAAGAGTCCGGTTATAGATCAGCAGCCAGGCCGTTAATCAAATTAAATCTAAAATTATAACAAAATGAAAAAAATATTTTATAGCATACTTATTAGTCTCGTTATTGTCTCATTTAATTCTTGTGAGATTGATAACTACGATCCTCCTCAAGAAACATTGAAAGGAAGCGTAATAGATATTGCCACGGGAGAACCAGTTTTAACTGACCAAGGTAGCGAAGGCATTCGTATTAGAATGAATGAGTTAAGTTGGACAGAAACTGATGTGGCAAGTAATTTTGATTTTTATTGTATGAAGGAAGGTGTATTTCAAAATACAAAAATTTTTCGAGGTCGCTACAATGTGAGGGTTGATGGTCCTTTTATTCCTTTAGTTAGAAGAACAGCAGCTGGAGATACAATAGAAAATAAATCAATAAATATTGATATTAATGGTGTAACAGAAGTTGAGTTTGAGGTACAACCTTTCTTAAAATTGGAATGGGTAGGAGATCCAACTGTATCCAATGGACAGATAACTGCTAAAGTAAAAGTGACAAGAGCTGTTAGCCCTGCAGATTTTAGGGCAAAAGTTGAACCAATGGGAGGTTACAATGATGATTTTCTTAATGTAACTGACGTTCGTTTATTTGTTAGCCAAATGCCTTTTGTTGGATATCGCGAATGGGATAATAGATATTCACAGACAATAAATTATAATGGTAATGACTTTGATGACTTGTTGGGGCAAACGATTACAATTACCACAAATGGGGTAATTGATCCTGGTAAAACTGTTTTTATTCGTGCTGCAGCACGTATAAATTATGCAACACAGGGCATAAAACGTCACAATTATAATCAGGAAATCAGGGTTGATATGCCTAGATAATAATTTGAATTTTTTTATGATTATCATCCCGGCGTTTAGTCGGGATGATTTTTTTCTTTCTTTTTCAATGTAGAGTATTGATTAAAAAACTCACCAATTTTTTTTATTGGTTTTAAATCAGGCTGTTAAAATATACCTGACATTGTATTATAAGAAGAATTCAGGCTCAATAAGAAGTTGTTAAATAAATCAAACTCAATGGTAAGTACCATTTTTTACTATTTGTTTTTAACCGTTTTATTATTAAATGGTTGCAATCACAAGGCCTTAGAAGAAAAGACAGAAGCAGCATATCCTGATATGAATACATTCTGTTTTTATTATAATTGGTATGGAAATCTCGAGTTTGATGGTGAAATCCATCATTGGAAACATCAGGTTTTAGGGCAATCAAATAATGAAATCATTCCCGGCACAAATAATAATATTGCAGCAAATTTTTTTCCTGAAGAAGGCACATATAGTAGCAATGATCCTGTTACAATACGCAGGCATATGGAAGAGATTGCGAATGCTCGTGTTGGTGTTGTAGTTGTAACATGGTGGAAAAATCATGATTCAGGAGCAAAAAGTATCCCAATACTATTAGATGAAGCATCTCGTATTGGAATTAAAGTTTGCTTTCATATTGAACCCTACCCTGGGCGGACTGCCATTTCTGTAAAAGAGGATATAAAGAGTCTGCTGAATAGTTATGGAAATCATAAAGCTTTTTATCGGTTTAAGAATAAACCTGTCTTTTTCGTATATGATTCATATTTAATCAACAAAGAGGATTGGGCTGAAGTTTTGACTGCAAAAGGAAAGAATACTATTAGGAAAACTGAAAGCGATGCAATTATGATTGGTCTTCTTGTAAATGTAAATGATAAAGAAACCATAAAGGATGCTGGTTTTGACGGATTCTACACATATTTTGCTTCAGTTGGATTTACTGAAGGGTCATCGCCTGCAAATTGGGAATCTTTACAAGACTGGTCGAATACTAATGATATGATATTTATTCCATGCGTTGGCCCCGGATATATTGATACCCGAATAAGGCCATGGAATGCAGTAAATACCAGAGATCGGGAAAATGGAACCTATTACGAAAGAATGTTTAAAACAGCTATACGCTCTCGTACTCCATTTATTGGAATTACTTCATACAATGAATGGCATGAAGGAACGCAGATTGAACCGTCAATACCAATGACTTCAACGGATGGTACATTTACTTACTTAAACTTTCTACCCAATAAACCGGATTTTTATATTGAAAAAACTGAAGAATTGGTTGGGGAGTTTGTCCATTCAAGAAACTAAAAAATAATAACTTGTCAGAAGAAATATAGATATTCTGAGGAGTTATATTTATTTACCTTTTTTTATAACGATTACAAATCTAAAAAAAATGCGAAATTTATTTTTTCTACTTATATTAATGGCAGTAACACTAAGTGGGTGTTTAAATCAACAACCCAAAAATGAAAATGCAAATCAAATTGCCAAAGAGAAAACAGTTTTTCAAACTTCGAATCCATGGAAACCAACTATTGATGTTCGTGCAGATGCTGCCATCGTTTACGGCACACTCGACAGGCCTGAAATGAGCTTTGAAGAACGGGTACAATCATGGCGCGACAAAGGATACATTACACATTTTATGACAGGTATTGCCTGGGGAGGGTACCAGGACTATTTTACAGGCGAATGGGACGGGGAATCTCATTTAGATGAAGGTCAGGTTACTCAAAGGGGTGATACGATTTGGCATGGGCGCATGGTTCCTTACATTGTTCCATCAATGAATTTTATTCAATATATGAAGGAGACACAAATAAAGCGGGTTATTGATGCAGGAATCGATGCCATTTATCTGGAAGAACCCGAATTTTGGGCCCGGGGTGGATACAGCGAATCTTTTAAAAGGGAATGGAAGGATTATTATGGATTTGACTGGCGACCTCAGCATGAATCGCCTGAAAACACCTACTTGTCAAATAAGTTAAAATATTATCTTTATTACAGGGCTTTAAAAGAGTGTTTTACTTATGCCAAAGAGTATGGTAAAAGTAAAGGAATGGAAGTACGCTGTTATGTTCCAACACACTCCTTGGTTAATTATTCTCAATGGCAAATTGTTAGTCCGGAAGCTAGTCTGGCATCACTTCCTGAAATGGACGGCTATATTGCACAAGTTTGGACTGGAACATCCCGAGAACCAAATTATTTTAATGGAGAGAGAAAAGAACGAGTGTTTGAAACTGCGTTTCTGGAGTATGGTTCTATGGAATCAATGACTGCTCCTACTGGTCGAAAAATGTTTTTCCTGACAGATCCAATTGAAGATTGGCCCAGAGATTGGGTTGACTATAAAAAAAATTACCAGGCAACTTTTACTGCGCAATTACTTTATCCAATGATTGCCAATTATGAAGTGATGCCGTGGCCTAATCGAATCTACCACGGACTATACAAAACGAGCAGGAATAGTGACAAAAAGGAACAGATACCTCGTTTCTATTCCACTCAAATGCAGGTGATGATAAATACTCTGAATGATATGCCACTGTCAGAAAATAAAGTAAGTGGTTCGACCGGAATTGGAGTACTTATGTCTAATTCATTAATGTTTCAACGTTTTCCTACTCATGATGGGTATGAAGACCCTCAATTATCTAATTTTTATGGTCAAACATTACCATTATTGAAACGAGGTGTTCCTGTAAAAACAGTTCATATTGAAAATGTGTCGTTGCCTGAAACCTTGAAAGATATTAATATCCTTATTATGTCCTATTCTAGTATGAAACCGGCAGATCCTGTTTCTCACACTCATATTGCTGATTGGGTTAAAAATGGTGGAGTTTTAGTATTTTGTGGCAGGGATGATGATCCGTTTCAAAACGTTCAGGAATGGTGGAATACAAAAGGGAATAATTTCAAATCGCCCTCGGAGCATTTGTTCAAAGAGTTGAATATAGAAGCCAACCCGGGAAATGGAAATTATCAGGTGGGCAAAGGAACTGTTTTCATTGTAAGGCAAGACCCAAAAGAGTTTGTTTTGAATGAAGGCGGAGACAAGCCTTATATTGAAGTGGTTAAAAATGCCTATGAAAATATTGCTAAAGTTGGTCAATTGCAATTTAAAAATCATTTTTACCTTGAAAGGGGACCATATGATATTATTGCCGTGGTGGACGACGGTGTAAGCAATTCAGCATTTCGCGCAAATGGTCCGGTTATCGACCTTTACAATCCTCAACTACCAGTTTTGTCGGAAAAAGTTGTTGAACCCGGTACGCAGGCATTATTGTTCAATATCTCGCGAGTTGAGAATAAAAAACACCCACAGGTGTTGGCCACCGCTGCAAGGGTCTATGATGAGGTTGTTAAAAACCGTTCTTATTCCTTTTTGACAAAAAGCCCGCTGAATACATCGAACAGTATGCGCGTGTTACTTCCTGGAGAACCAACAAAAGTAGTTGTTAAAGATCAAAACGGGGAAATGTTATCTGATATCACATCTTCGTGGGACAAACAATCGAGTACTTGTTTCTTGAGTTTTGAGAATAGCCCAGACGGGATTAATGTCCAATTGGAGTGGTAAAATCATTGACAAATACAGGAACTGGAAAAGTTCGTTCCTGTATTTGTTTATAAAAATCTATTAAAACTAATCGACAAATTTTATCATGCTGAAAAAAAAACATCTCGGTTTTTCCATCCTGCTAATAGGAATTCTATTTTATTCCTGTCAAAATTTCCTGAAAAAAAGTGAATCGATAACCACCGAGTTTAGGGCTCCCGCTTATCCTCTTATCACGGTTGATCCCTATATGAGTGCTTGGTCAACATCCGATCAGCTTTTTGATAAAGCGGTAAGCCACTGGACTGGAAAAACTCATTCTTTGATTGGAGCAATCCGTGTTGATGGACAGGTTTACCGATTTATGGGTAAGGAGGATATTCCATTGAAAACCCTTCTACCTATGGGAAATGAAGTAGCTTGGGAAGGCAAATTTAAACTTGATACCCCGCAAAAAGGGTGGGAGCAAAGAAATTTCAACGACCGGAAATGGGAGCCGGGCAAAGGTGCTTTTAGCTCGGGTAGAGGCCAGGCTGCCAATACGGTATGGCGAACGAAAGATATTTGGATTCGTCGTGAATTTAAACTCCCTGATATTTCTTCAACTAATAATTTGTATTTGATTTATTCGCATGATGATGATTTTGAGCTGTACATCAATGGGAAAGAGATTGTTAATACTGGTAACCAGGCAAGAAGCAATGTTTTGTTAAAAATTGATTCTTCCATACTGAATAGTAATGGTGAAAATATTATTGCAGCTCATTGTTGGGATCGGGGTGGTTTAGCTTACGTTGATTTTGGGATTTTTACTGAAAGCGACCAAAAAGAGGTATTTGCCCATACTGCTGTTCAAAACAAAGTGGCACTTTCAGCAACCCAAACCCATTATGATTTTACTTGTGGTCCTGTTGGGCTGAAACTTCAATTTGTATCGCCTTTGCTTCCAAATGATTTGGATCTAATGTCACGTCCGGTAAATTACATCAACTACGAAATTTTTTCCAACGATGGTAAAGAACATGATGTGCAGGTATATTTTGAAACAACGCCTGAATGGGCAGTACACGAAATTAGACAAGAAGTTGAAGTCAGTCAAGGGGCAACAACTGGAATTGATTTTGTTAGAGCAGGTACCACCGAACAACCCATTTTGCAGAAAAAAGGCGATAATGTTCGTATCGATTGGGGCTATTTCTATATGGCATCCGATCAATCAGAAAAAAGCAGTTTGTCAGTTGGTGACTATTTTAATATCAAAGAATCGTTTGTAAACAATGGAAATGTTGAAAAAGGTTCTGAACAATTGACTGCTAAAATGAATGAAAATATGCCAGCGATGGTTTGTGTAAACAAGCTTGGTTCAATTTCTGCAAAACCTGTAACTGGATATATCATGCTTGCATATGATGATATCGAATCCATCCAATATTTTGGTGATAACCTAAAAGCCTGGTGGACTAAAGAAGGAAAGATTTCAATCAACGATGCTATGCAATTGGCAGCTAATGAGCATGATGCTGTGATGGAGCGTTGCGTAGCTTTTGATAATCAATTATGGAAAGAAACCGTTGCTGCAGGTGGTAAAAACTATGCCGACCTTTGCGTGTTGGCTTTCCGCCAGGCAATTGCTGCCCACAAATTGGTAAAAGATAATGATGGCAACCTGCTATTCCTTTCAAAAGAGAACTTTAGCAATGGTTCAATCGGCACTGTCGATATTACTTATCCTTCTTCGCCTCTATTTTTGAAGTACAATCCCGATTTATTAAAGGGAATGATGACCCCAATTTTTTATTTTTCGGAAAGTGGAAAATGGACAAAACCTTATGCAGCCCACGATGTTGGCACATATCCTATTGCCAACGGACAAACTTATGGTGGCGATATGCCTATAGAAGAGAGCGGCAACATGCTTATATTAGCAACCGCTATTGCAGAAATGGAAGGTAACGCCGATTATGCAGAGAAACATTGGAAAGTTCTGACAACGTGGGCAAACTATCTGCTCGAAAACGGATTGGATCCCGAAAATCAACTTTGCACTGATGATTTTGCAGGCCATTTGGCGCATAATGTAAACCTTTCGGTTAAAGCGATAAACGGAATTGCTGGTTATGGTAGGTTGGCTAAAGTGTTGGGCAAGAATGAGATTGCCGAGAAATTTACATCAGAAGCAAAGCGGATGGGGCAGGAGTGGATGAAAATGGCCAATGATGGCAATCATTATCGCTTATCGTTCGACCAGCCGGGAACTTGGAGCCAAAAATACAACCTGATTTGGGACAAAGTTCTCGAACTTGGTGTTTTTCCGCCCGAAGTTGCCCAAAAAGAAGTGGCCTACTACTTGACAAAACAAAATAAATATGGATTACCTTTGGACAATCGTCGTGATTATACCAAGTCCGATTGGATTGTTTGGTCGGCCGCTTTGGCTGACGACCAGGAAACTTTTCAAAAAATTATAGATCCGTTACATGCTTATATCACTGAAACTCCAAACCGGGTTCCTATGTCCGACTGGTATGGAACAAAAGATGCCGTTAAATTGAATTTTCAGGCTCGTTCAGTTGTTGGCGCTTATTTTATAAAATTATTGGAATAGTAGTATCTATTTTGTATAAGAGATGTTTTGAGATATTCTGATAATTAATTCGTAAATTACTTTATAACAGAAATATAAACCAATAAAATAAAAGTATTATGAAACAATCAGCTTTTTTAAATTTAGTTACAGTATTCGTTTTTTTTGGTCTTTTTTCATCGTTTGTTGAGAATAAAGAGAAACCAGTTAAGGTCGCGCCAAAAAACGATATTACAAAGTTCCTTGGCCAATGGACATTTGATTTTGGCAACAAATCTGTGGGTTGGTTAAACGTGAAACAAGAAGACGGTTATTTAGATGCGGATCTTATGTGGGGAGGTGGTGGAGTATTCTATGGATTGCCCTATGTATTTTTTGCCAACGATATTCTGTATCTCGGGCGATCGCCTCGTAAAATGGTTCTAAAAAAAGATGGAGATGGAAATGAAGTACTTGCCCGAAATTACCCAACATGGATTGAACTTAAGCAGAATGGCGAGAATATTTCTGGCTATTACCTTATTCCAAAAACCTCTGGACTTGGTTTGGATTCTGTTTTTATCAACGGTACAAAACTTCCCGATGTTCCACCTGCTCCCGATTTATCTAAAGTTAAGTTTGGAGAGCCAATCAAACTGATAAAAAACGAGAATGATCTTGAAGGTTGGAGGTTGATTGAAGAAAATGCAAAGAACGGATGGTCGATGAAGAACGGGGTTTTAACCAACAATCCTGTTCAGACAGAAGGAGAGGAACATATTCGCTATGGAAACCTTAGAACCGAGCAGGAATTTGAGGATTTCAACATAAAACTTGAAGTTAATGCTCCACCTCGCAGCAATAGCGGTGTTTATTTGCGGGGCATGTACGAAGTGCAAGTTGCAGAATCTTACGGGCAGCCGCTTAACTGGGGTGGCAGCATGGGGGCTATTTTTACACGGATTCTACCAACTGCAAATGCAGAAAAACCAGCCGGCGAATGGCAAACCCTCGACATAACTTTGCTCGATCGGCATGTAACAGTTGTATTGAACGGTACAACTATTATTGATAATCAACCTGTATATGGTCCTACAGGTGGGGCAATTCAATCCGATGTTTTTGCTCCTGGACCAATCTATTTGCAGGGCGACCACACCGGGATATCATACCGTAATATTGTTTTGACTCCAATAATTAACTAAATCTTTAATCTGCTATGAAATCAAATCTTACAAAAAAAATAAACCGGAGAAGTTTTATAGGAACTTCTGCAGTTGCATTGGGCGGGTTTACCATTGTACCAGCACATGCCGTTTCAGGATTGGGGCATATTGCCCCTAGTGATAAACTGAATGTTGCCGGAATCGGCTTCGGCGGAATGGGCAAGGTTGATCTTGAAGATGTGGCAAAAACAGAGAATATCGTTGCACTCTGCGATGTAGACTGGAGCGAAAGAATTCAAAAGGTTTTTGCGACCTATCCCAAAGCCAAAAAGTATAAAGACTTCCGTGACATGTTAGATTCGCAAAAAAATATAGATGCGGTTATTGTGGCAACACCTGACCATAACCATGCCCATATCAGTATGGAAGCGATTAGGCGGGGGAAACATGTTTATACTGAAAAACCTCTTACGCATACTGTTTACGAGGCGAGGGTGCTTACCGAAGCAGCCAGAAAATATAAGGTTGCAACCCAAATGGGCAACCAAGGGCAAGCATCGGATGCTACGCGACGTTTACAGGAAATGATTTGGGATGGAGTAATCGGACAGATACACGAGGTGCATGTTTGGACTGACCGGCCTAACAGGGGACTTTCAGATACTTACTGGCCGCAAGGGGTCCAACGTCCTCTTGATACTCCTCCTGTACCAGAAACACTCGATTGGGATCTTTTTATCGGTCCTGCTCCAATGCGCCCTTACCATCCTTCTTATCATCCTTTTAAATGGCGGGGTTGGCTGGACTTTGGCACCGGGGCGTTGGGCGATATTGGGTGCCATTCGTTCGATTCGATTTTCAGGGCCTTAAAACTTAAATATCCTACCAATATACAGGCGGTTTCAACTTTGGTAAATGATGAAACTTATCCGCTCGGATCATTGGTAACCTATGATTTCCCTGCCCGTGAAGAAATGCCTCCTTTGCGTCTTAGGTGGTATGATGGAGGATTACGTCCTCCTCGGATTCCCGGTATGGACAAAAGCATAGAAATGGGACCTGGTGGCGTATTGTACATGGGCAGCAAGGGACAAATTTTAGGGGATCGGATTCTTCCTGATTCGTTGAACGATTCGTACAAGCAGCCTGATCCCTACTTGCCTTCATCTCCTGGTCACAGGATGGAATGGATTCTTGCCTGCAAAGGAGGCGAATCAGCAGGATCAAATTACGATTGGGCAGGGCCTTTAACTGAAACCGTCCTGCTTGGAAATATTGCTTTGCGGCCTGAATTAAGGGAAAAACTTAGTTTCCAAAGCCTTGCTTTCGACTCGGAAAAACTATCTTTTCCCAATATGCCAGAAGCTGACAAATTTATTCATCGCGAATATCGGGAAGGGTGGAAATTATAAATCAAAGTTTTAAATCTATAAAATCATAAATCAGCGTGCTTTTATATTTATAACAATATTGCTATTATCGATTACAAATTTATTGGCTGATGAAAAGATTAACCTTGTAAAATATGTCAATAAATTTCAAGGGACAAATTCCAGTTTTGAATTGATAAATGTTACATTTATTCCACAACTGCATTGCTGTTTGCAATGCATAACTGGATTGTGCAAACCGGAAGAAATGGCGGCGCGTGGAAATATCACTGTGTGCAGGAGGTTAAATTCAGCCATAAAAGCGAAATTGCCAAACCGAATTATTACAAAGTTACGTTTGATGATAAAATTACTACTGAAATTTTGCCAACTGAACGGGGTGTGCGAATTGATTTATTCGATCCTGAAATATCGGTACTTCACGAAAAACAGGTAAATCATAAATTTGGTTTGGGGGATAAGCCAAATAAAAAAATGGGGCCTGAGTGAGTATCCTCTGGTGGATTAATGATATAATGATTAATAGCATATGAATAATAATTAAATATGAAACAAAAAAGTATGAAGTTATTAAATGCCATTTTCGCTATAATTATCTTAGCGTCTTGTTCTTCAAAACAAAGTGCTGATAACTCAATGCAGAATTTGGAATCTGCCTACTGGTGGCCCCAACAGAAATCTCCTTCTACCATATTGGAATTTAAAGAAAGTTCAGATTACAGGGAGAATACACTTGTTTATTCTTTAGCCGGACTTATGGCCAGGGGAGTAAACAATGACGAAACCGATAAGATGATTTGGATGCAAACGTCCAACAGAAATTATGAAAAGTGGTATGAAGGATTGCAAAGCCGGCTTAATGTTCAACCTCAAGGTGAATATAATGCTGAGCAACTTTTAGCAGAATGCATAAAAGAGATTGATATTAAGGGATATGTACTATTTAAAAAGCCTAAATCATTCAACTGGCAGAAATACAATGCAAGCGAAGACGAATCGTACAATGTTGCCTGTATGTATGCAGGTGTACTCGGTGCCGTAACTATTGAAGAAGGATTAGAGGAAATGGCAAAAAAGGCCGGACTAAAAATGCTTAAAGATGCCAGAGATATTTCATCAAATGCCTGTTTTAGGGAGTTGAAAGACAAACTGGATAACAACTCAATAATTACGATGCACCCAGCTTACCCCAATTTAAGAGATTTTGGAATCGCCCATAAATCGCCGATAGGATTTGGCGTAAATGATTATGTGTCGCAAATACTTGAATGGACAAAGCCGGGGTCGCCTCTCTTAGGTTGGAATATTGGTGGCGAGAGCGCATTTGTTATTCCTTCAACTGTTTATGGAATTATTAATACAGCAAGTGATTGGTGCCAAAACTTCCTTATTCTCTCTTCTAATTCAATAAAAGAGGAGCTTCCTAAGTTTAAAAGTCTTGACCCTT